>JBAVQO010000631.1:0-8716 GCA_049694135.1 Gillisia sp.
ATATTTACTGCCCCCACTCCTTTTCCTTTCACATCTACATCACGTATGTAAGTAATTATAGAACTTACCTTTTTCATAGGGTAATTTCTGGCAGCCAGCACATAATCTTTTACAAAGTACGGCGATATTTTTAAGTATTTTGCCACGTTAGCTTTGGATTTATCTGCCAGTCCGTGGTATTGCATGACTTGCGAGAAAAAAGAAAAAAGCAGCGAAGTGGTAACCACCAGAGGATTATCTTTCGGATTTTGAGAAAAGTAATTAATAATTCTGTGAGCTTTTACCGTGTCTCTTTCCCCGATGGCATTTCGAAGTTCAAAATTGTTGAAATCCTTGCTTATTCCTATATTTTCTTCAATAACTTCAGGAGTAATTTCGTTTCCTTCAGGAATGATTAATTGTAATTTTTCCAGTTCATTATCGATCTTACCCAGATCGTTTCCTAAGAATTCTACCAGCATTTGTGCAGCTTTCGGAGAAATGGAATAATGGCGGGTTTTTAGTGTTTTTTGGATCCATCCGCCCACCTGGTTTTCATAAAGCTTTTTTCCTTCATAGATCACCCCGGCTTTGGCCGCAACTTTATAGAGTTTTTTGCGTTTATCTATTTTTTTGTATTTGTAGCAGATCACCAGAGTCGTCGTGGGCTGAGGATTCTCTAAATAAGTTTCTAATTTTTCGATGGTACGCGAAAGATCCTGTGCCTCCTTTACAATTAGCACCTGCCGTTCTGCCATCATGGGATAGCGTTTGGCATTGCTTATAATTTCTTCGATGTTGGTATCCCTTCCGTACAACACCATCTGGTTAAACCCTTTTTCTTCTTCCTGCAAGAGATTATCTTCGATATAATCTGCGATCTTATCAATGTAGTAGGGCTCCTCGCCCATTAACAGGTAAACAGGTTTTATATTTCCGGTTTGTATGGCTTTTACGATAGCAACAGCTTCTTCCATCAATAAATTTTAAGGCGTTTCTGCAGAACAGATTTATAAAATGAAGAGAAAATTCGTTTATTTGACCTATGCAAAAACTGAATTTCCCCCCATATTCTTTCCGCTTCAAAAATAGCGAAAATAAAATAGCCGTTTTTGATGAGATCAGGAAAAAATTTATCATTCTTACTCCCGAAGAATGGGTACGCCTCCACACGATTCAGTTTTTAATGATCGAAAAAGGCTATCCCAAAAGCAGAATTAATGTAGAAAAACAGCTTAAACTAGGGAAATTGACCAAACGTTACGACATTGTGATTTTTAACGTGGAAGGAAAAATCGAGCTTATTGTGGAGTGCAAAGCCCCCTCGGTAAAGATCTCGCAATCTGTTTTCGACCAGATCGCGCGCTATAATAAAAGCCTCGACGCCAAATTCTTAATGGTCACCAACGGGCTGGAGCATTATTACTGCAAAATGGATTATGAAGGAGAACAATACCAGTTCTTAAAAGAGCTACCCAATTTTCAGGAAGGCCAGAAAGAATAATTCTAAGTACTTTTGAAATCTCCTATATCAGAAAAAAATGACCATAGCTGTTGTTATACTAAACTGGAACGGACTGCAGTTGCTGAAACAGTTTTTGCCCGATGTCTGTCGCTTTTCGGAAAAAGCGACCATCTATGTGGCAGATAATGCTTCCACAGATTCTTCGGTCGCTTATGTACAGGAAAATTTTCCGGCAGTAAAAATCATTCAAAATGCAGTAAATGGCGGTTTTGCCAAAGGATATAACGACGCTCTGGCCCATCTTTCTGAAGACATCTTCATCTTGCTGAACAGTGATGTTCAGGTAACGCCTCACTGGCTAGATGCCTTTGACGATATTTTTAATAAAGACGAAAAAGTGGCCTGCATCCAACCCAAAATTCTCGATTTTAAAAATCCTTCGAAGTTCGAATATGCGGGGGCGGCAGGAGGATTTCTCGACAAATTTGGCTATCCATATTGCCGTGGGCGAATCTTTGAGGTTCTGGAAGAGGATACAGGGCAATACAACAACGAAACCGACATTTTTTGGGCCAGTGGTGCCTGCCTGGCTATACGCGGAAAAGTGTATTTCGAGGCCGGAGGTTTAGATGAAGATTATTTTGCACACCAGGAAGAGATAGATCTTTGCTGGAGAATAAATAATCTAGGCTACAAAATTGTTTTTACGCCTAATTCCTCAGTTTTTCACGTGGGTGGGGGAACTTTGGACAGTCTGAACCCGCGAAAAACCTATTATAATTTTAGAAACAGCCTTTATAATCTGGTGAAAAATGTTCCTTCTCATCAGCTTGTTTCCACGCTTCTGTTGCGAATGTTGCTGGACGGAGTAGCGGGAATACAGTTTTTGGTAAGTTTAAAATTCAACCATTTCCTGGCAGTTCTTCGTGCCCACCTGGATTTTTATAGTCATCTACCGGAATTGCTTCAAAAACGTAAAGAATTCAGTAAGAAACATACTTATTACCGTAGAAAATCTATTATTTTTGATAGATATATTCGAGGAATTACGAAATATTCAGATTTGTAATCTTTGCGGCAGAAACACTAGTTTATTGGCACAAGATTTGATACTTTTGGAAAATCTAACAAATAAATCTTAAATACCCATTATGAAGAAAATCATGCTATTATCGGCCACAGCGGCGATGTTACTTTCTTCTTGTGTTTCCCAAAAGAAATACGCAGAGTTGGAAAGTAATTACAAAGAAACTAAAGATCAGCTAAATTCCGCGACCGTGAAACTCAATTCTTGTTTAGATGAGAAGGAGCGATTGGCAGAAAACATAAAAACTCTAAGCAACCAAAACTCCGCGTTGCTAAATAATGTTGGACATTTGGCAACACTTTCTAAAAAAGAAGCTGAAAACCTTGAAAAATCTTTAGAAAGTATTCAGGGAAAAGATCTTAAAATTCAGCGTATGCAGGATGCTATCAACAAGAAAGATTCTGTAACCCTTGCACTAGTTACCAGCTTAAAAGGAGCTTTGGGTAACTTTAACGATGATGATATTCAGATTAATGTTGAAAAGGGTGTTGTTTACGTTTCCATTTCAGATAAATTATTATTTGCCAGCGGGCGTTACAACGTGACTGATCGCGCAAGAGAAGTACTTGGAAAAGTAGCTAAAGTGGTAAACAGCAAACCAAACATCGATTTTATGGTGGAGGGTCATACCGACGATCAGGCTATAAAAACCAGTTGTATAGAAGACAATTGGGACCTTTCTGTAAAACGTGCTACTTCTGTAGTGAGAATACTTCAGGATGATTTTGGAGTTGCTCCTGAAAGAATGACAGCCGCCGGTAGAAGTTATTATATTCCTGTTGCTTCTAACGACAATGCTGAAGGGCGTGCTCAAAACAGAAGAACACGTATCGTAATTCTTCCTAAATTAGATCAGTTCTACGATCTTATTGAAGACGGAATGAAAAAAGCTAAATAAATTAAAGCTTTAATATAAAAAAAAAGCCCCTGCAAATGCAGGGGCTTTTTTTATTGTTCTTTAGGTCGACTTTGATCGACCTGACAATTAATTACATGATTTCTACGCTTCCCTTTCCTTCGCGAAGCACTTCTGGCGAAGAGGTGGTAAGATCTATAACCGTAGAAGGAATATTATCTCCATACCCGCCGTCTATTACCAGGTCCACCAGGTTATCCCATTTTTCGAGAATCAATTCTGGATCTGTGGTATATTCAATTACCTCATCGTCATCTCTTATGGAAGTAGACACAATAGGATTTCCCAGTTCATGTACAATGGTTCTGCAGATATTATTATCTGGCACCCGTATTCCCACCGTTTTCTTCTTCTTAAAAACGTTCGGCAGGTTGCTGTTCCCCGGCAAAATAAAAGTGTAAGGACCGGGCAGGCATCTTTTTAAAATCTTAAAAGTAGGAGTATCAATTTGGCGAACATAATCGGAGAGATTGCTTAAATCTTCACAAATAAAGGAAAAGTTCGCCTTTTCAAGTTTTACACCTTTAATTTGTGCTATTCTTTCCAAAGCCGTGGTATTGGTGATATCACATCCTAACCCATACACGGTATCGGTAGGGTAAATCACCAACCCGCCGTTCTTAAGTACCTCTATAACTTTTTTAATGTCTTTAGGGTTGGGGTTCTCGTCGTAAATCCTTATTAATTCAGCCATAATTCTAATTTTAAACAGATTAGAATTTACAAATTTTCAGGCATTTTAAAGCAGAAGCATGCTTTATTAATTTTTTCTTTCTACTTCGCTTTCCAGTTTTAGCAGTTCGGTGCCGTTTTCCTGTGTAATATATAGCGCCTTGTTTTCTGGCGTTCCTTTTCGCGTAACCTTTGTTCCTTTCGAAGTTATAGAGATGGTTCTTTCAAACATCTCTTTCACTTTTCCTTCAGCAGTTCCCTTTCCCCACTTCCAGGTTACTTCTGTGCCTTTCTGAATCATCGTTTTCTTTTCAAGATAACAGAGAAAAGAGAAATGTAAAAGCAGCTAACAAAGTTTTAACTTCCGTTTACAACAACTTCAATTTAGCGAATCGTAGCAGCAATTTTTTAACCCCGCCGTTTTCAAAATCAATTTCCGCTTTTTTATCCTGGCCCATTCCTTCAATTTTAAGAACTTTCCCTTTTCCGAAGCGGATATGCTCCACTTCATTTCCCTCCTGAAGCTGAATAACATCTTTTGCAGAAGCCGTGGAAACAGAAGATGCAGGACGCAATTTCCTCAATTTTTTAAGTTGTTCTTCACTCGGTTTGTGAGCCGGCGGCGGAGTTCCTGCTTTTGGTTTCTCCTGGCGAAGTTTACTTTTATCTACATCGCCAAAAATATCGGTATCTATTAAGGGTTTATATTTATAATCATCCTGCGGAATCATATAATCCATAAACTCATCATCTATTTCCTCTATAAACCGGCTTGGTTCGGCATCTACCAGTTTTCCCCAGCGGTAACGCGATTGGGTATAAGTTAAATAGGCCTGCTTTTCGGCACGAGTAAGGGCTACATAAAACAACCTTCGCTCCTCTTCCAGTTCTGTTCTGGTATTCATACTCATTGCAGAAGGAAAAAGATCTTCCTCTAAACCCACGATGTACACATAAGGGAATTCGAGACCTTTGGCGAGATGGATGGTCATAAGGGCTACGCGGTCGGTATCTCCGGTATCTTTATCCATATCTGTGGCAAGGGCAACATCTTCAAGGAATTCGGCAAGAGAACCCGTAGCATCGGCCAGTTCTTTCTGTCCTTCCACAAAATCGCGGATCCCGTTAAGCAACTCTTCAATGTTTTCAATTCGGGCGATTCCTTCAGGAGTTCCGTCTTTTTTCAGTTCCTGAACCAGCCCGGTTTTTTTGGTAACCGTATCGGCAACCGTAAAAGCGTCGGCCTGTTCATTCAGAATTGTAAAACTTCTGATCATGTTCACGAAATTGGAAAGTTTATTCCGGGTTCCTGAATTGATCTTCAAATCCAGATGATCCAGGTTTTCCATTACCTCAAAAATAGATTTTCCAAAGGTATTGGCCGCAATAGTCAATTTATCAATCGTGGTCTGGCCAATTCCGCGGGCAGGATAATTGATCACCCTTTTCAGGGCCTCTTCATCCCTGGGATTTATGAGCAGTCTGAGATATGACAGAACGTCCTTTATTTCTTTCCGCTGATAAAAGGAAAGTCCTCCATAGATCCGGTAGGGAATTTCGCGTTTTCTAAGGGCATCTTCCATCGCCCGACTTTGGGCATTGGTTCTGTACAAAATCGCAAAATCGCCATTATTCAGCTGCTTTTGCATTTTGTTTTCGAAGATGGAACTCGCTACGAACCGCCCTTCTTCGCCATCGGTAAGCAGGCGATTTACCACAATTTTGGGTCCTTCATCATTTGCGGTCCAAACTACTTTTTCAAGCTTGGTTTTATTCTTATCGATAATAGAATTGGCCGCATTTACAATGTTTTTTGTTGATCGATAATTTTGCTCCAGCCGGTACATTTGTACATTATCGTAATCTTTCTGAAAGTTTAAAATGTTATTGATATTGGCCCCACGAAAGGCATAAATACTCTGCGCATCGTCGCCCACCACACATATATTCTGAAATTTATCTGAAAGCGCCTTCACAATCAGGTATTGCGAATGGTTCGTATCCTGATACTCATCAACCAGAATATACCTGAAGCGATTCTGATATTTCTGAAGCACTTGCGGAAACCGGTTTAGGAGTTCATTGGTCTTCAGCAAAAGATCATCGAAATCCATCGCTCCGGCTTTAAAACAACGATCTACATAATTTTTATAGATCTCTCCCAGCCTCGGTTTCTTAGACATGGCATCGGCCTCCTGTAACTCAGGATTTTGAAAATAGGCTTTAACGGTGATCAGACTATTTTTATAGGAAGAAATTCTGGAATACACCTGTTTATATTTATATACATCTTTGTCCAGTCCCATCTCTTTTATAATTGCCGAAATAAGCCGCTGGGAATCCTGAGTATCATAAATGGTGAAATTAGAAGGATATCCTAATTTATCTGCCTCGTGCCGAAGCATTCTGGCAAAAATGGAGTGGAATGTACCCATCCATAAATTCTTTGCCTCGCTGTTTCCAACGATCTGCGCGATACGTTTTTTCATTTCCCGTGCCGCTTTGTTGGTAAAGGTCAGGGCCAGAATGTTAAACGGATCTACCCCCTGGTTCATTAAATAGGCAATGCGATATGTAAGCACTCTGGTTTTGCCGGATCCGGCGCCGGCAATCACGATCATGGCGCCATCCTTTTGCAGCACCGGGGCCTTTTGAGCATCATTTAATTCGGCTAAATACGATTCCAATTTTCTCCTTCTTTTAAGGCGTGAATTTAACCAAATTAGCCTTAATCGAAAAGTGAAAGCCGCTTACTTTTAAAATTTCCGTAACACAGGCTTTCCGAAAATTTTCCTATTTTGGGAAATCTACTTCTATAACAGTAGAAACAGAATTTATTCAAAGGCCATTGTTCGGCTTTAAAAGAAAAAAACTATGGAAATTTTGGAATTTTTAGCTCATCTAGAATGGTGGGTGTGGATATTTATTTTTTTGGCCGGGGTAGCCGTTTATGATATCTTTTTTAACAGAAAAAATATTATCCTGCACAACTTTCCGGTTATTGGGCATTTCAGATTTTTGCTGATGAAAATCGGGCCGGAATTACGGCAGTACATTGTAGCCAACGACAGGGAGGAACTGCCATTTAACAGGAATCAGCGGGACTGGATCTATTCTTCGGCGAAAAATGAGAATAATTATCAGGGTTTTGGTACCGATGAAGACATTTACGGCACCAACTACACTTTTGTGAACAATGCGCTGTTGGGATATCAACCTCCCGAAGGGCATCCCAATCATGAGGATCCGTATTTTATTCCCTGCGCCAAGGTTATGGGAAAATATAACAATCGAAAAAGGCCATTTCGGCCGGCTTCCGTGATTAACATTTCGGCCATGAGTTTTGGTTCTCTTTCCGCTAAAGCCGTAGAATCACTGAATAAAGGCTGTTTAGAAGCCAATGCGTATCAAAATACGGGAGAAGGAGGTTTTTCACCCTATCACGATAACGGTGCAGATGTGGTTTTTCAAATAGGCACGGCTTATTTTGGAGTGCGAAATCCAGACGGAACTTTCAACCTGGATAAACTTTTAAAGCTAACTTCAGAAAATCCACAGATCAGAGCTGTAGAAGTTAAACTTTCACAGGGAGCAAAACCCGGAAAAGGTGGCGTTCTTCCCGCTTCTAAAATAACTCCGGAAATCGCAAAAATCCGGCATGTACCCCTGGGAAAAGATGTGCTTTCGCCCCCTACGCATTCTGCGTTTAGAACTATTCCCGAAATGCTGGACTTTATAGAGTTACTTGCCGAAGAAACCGGTCTGCCCATCGGAATAAAATCGGCGGTAGGCCAGCTGGAGCAGTGGAGAGAATTGGCAAAGCTTATCAAGGAACGAGGAACCGGACCCGATTTTATTACCATAGACGGCGGTGAAGGAGGAACCGGCGCCGCCCCTCCCAGTTTTGCAGATCATGTTTCTCTTCCGTTCATCAATGCCTTTACCGATGTGTATAAAATTTTTAAGGAATATGAAATCACCGACAGGATTGTTTTTATTGCCTCCGGAAAACTCGGTTTTCCCGCAAAAGCAGCCATGGCTTTTTGTATGGGCGCAGACAGTATTAATGTTGCCAGGGAAGCGATGTTGAGCATAGGATGCATTCAGGCCAAGGTCTGCCACAATAATACCTGCCCTACCGGAATTACCTCGCAGGATAAATGGCTGCAGGCTGGGATAAATGTAAAAGACAAATCCAGACGACTCAACTACTATTTTACTAAATTCAAAAAAGAATTGCTGGAAATCACACACGCTGCCGGTTACGAACATCCCTGCCAGTTCACCATGCAGGATGTGGATATCAACCTCAGCGATAAAAACATTACCGCGACCTTAGAATCTACCTTCGCTTATCACAAAGCAAAAGTAGATTTTACTTCTGTACAGGCTCTTAGAGACTGCCCTCATTTAGGCGGTACGTATAGCAAAGGAGTAAAAGTGGACACAAAAGAAGCCGAAACCGAAGAGACCTCGGTTTCCGATCAGTAACACCAGGTGCGACCGGCTATGGAGAATCTAAATGATACTTAAAAAAATGCTATTTTTGCTCTTGATGAAAGCCAAGGGGAAACCCCGTTAACTCTTTTGCAAATAC
>JBAVQO010000632.1:0-2574 GCA_049694135.1 Gillisia sp.
TTCCGGCAGCAATTCAGCAATTTGTGCCCGTTGGTCTTCTCGGCTTTTTGCTGGCAGGTTTGCTGGCGGCCTTTATGTCGACCTTTGCTGGTACGCTCAATGCTGCCCAGGCTTACCTAGTGAACGATATTTACCTGAAGTACTACAATCCTGATGCGGATTCAAAAAAGATCAAAAAGGTTAATTATGGTAGCGGAATGCTGGTCGTATTCATAAGCATCATTCTTGGCTTTTTCGTGCAGGATGTGAATTCTATTCTTCAATGGATCGTTTCTGCACTCTACGGAAGCTATGTGGTGTCTAATGTGTTAAAATGGCATTGGTGGCGTTTCAACGGCGAGGGCTACTTCTGGGGAATGCTTTCAGGAATTATTCCGGCACTGGTTTTTCCGCTCTTTACTGATGTACTGGACCTATACTATTTCCCGGTCATCCTCTTGATCTCTATCGCCGGAAGCATTATTGGAACCTATTCTGCTCCACCTACTGATGAAAAAATACTGATGGACTTCTACTACAGAACCCGCCCATGGGGGTTTTGGAAACCCATACGCGAAAGAGTACAGGAAGAAGTGCCAGATTTTAGAAGAAACAAGAACTTCTCTCGTGATATGTTTAACATAGTCATAGGAGTAGCGGCGCAGACGCTACTGCTGGTAATTCCGCTTTACCTCATCCTGCATGAGGCCCTCCCATTTGTAATATCTTTGATAATTCTTGCCATATGCTTATTTACCCTGAAGAAGAACTGGTGGGATAAAATTGAAAATGAACCGGCGAATGACCCCACAATAATAGCTAAAGAAGAATTTAATGAGACCCATTAAACAGATGAAAAAAATTCCTCAATACAAGACTTTGACAAAGGCGCATAAAGAGCTTATCAAAAAGCCCAACCAGCCTGTTGAAGAAAACAACGGAATCGTAGAAAGATATGTGAATCCTGTACTTACAGCGGCTCATGCTCCACTGCACTGGCGTTATGATTTTAATGCGGAAACAAATCCCTTGGGATTGGAACGAATAGGAGTGAACGCTACGTTTAATCCCGGCGCCATCAAATGGCGCGATAAATATGTTCTGGCGGTACGAGTGGAAGGCAAAGACCGGAAATCCTATTTTGCAATGGCAGAAAGCCCTAACGGAATAGACAAATTCACTTTCTGGGATAAACCTGTTGTCATGCCGCAGACAGAAGAACCTGATACCAATGTATATGATATGCGACTTACTGCTCATGAAGACGGCTGGGTGTACGGGGTTTTTTGTACCGAAAGGAAAGACAAATCAAATCCCGATACCACAGCGGCGGTTGCCAATGCAGGAATTGCGAGAACAAAAGACCTGGTGAATTGGGAACGACTGCCAGATCTTATTTCTAATTCGGGGCAGCAGCGTAATGTGGTAATGCATCCGGAATTTGTTGATGGCAAGTATGCATTGTACACTCGTCCGCAGGACGGTTTCATTGAAGTTGGAAAAGGAGGGGGAATAGGATTGGGCTATGTGGAGGAGATAGAGAATCCTGTTTTAGAAGATGAGAAGATCATTAACCATAAGGCTTACCATACCATCTATGAAATGAAAAATGGTTTGGGCCCGGCGCCTATAAAAACGAAAGAAGGCTGGTTGCATATGGCTCACGGTGTTAGAAATACTGCCGGTGGACTTCGTTATACCCTTTATCTTTTCCTTACTGCTTTAGACGATATTTCTAAAGTGATTGCGCAGCCGGCGGGTTATTTTCTGGCTCCTAAATATGAAGAAACCATTGGTGATGTACCGAATGTGCTTTTTTGTAGTGGCTGGATCCCTGAAGAAGACGGGAAAGTCTATATATATTATGCTTCTTCAGATACGAGAACCCACGTAGCTGTCTCTTCAGTAGAGAAAATGCTGGATTATGTAAAGAATACTCCGTATGACGGCTATACTTCAGCAAAATCTGTTAGCGCCATTCTTGAACTCATTGAAAAGAATAAAGAAGTAGAATAATGGCCATACCTACTGCGAACTTTAAAGCCGAGATTTCTTTAGAACTCGAACATATTCTGGAATACTGGAAAACCTTCAGTGTGGATGAAGAATATGGAGGTTTTGTAGGTCAGCGGGATCATGAGAATCAGCTTATCAATGGTGCTTCTAAAGGGGCAATTCTCAATACCCGTCTTTTATGGACCTTTTCTGCAGTAGGTAATTTCAAAGCTGAAAAAGTAGGAGAACTTCGAAAATTGGCCGATCGGGCTTATGAGTATTTAAAAGATCATTTCTCAGATGATGTTCATGAAGGGATATTTTGGGAATTAGATGCTAAAGGAGTTCCTGTCAATAGGAGGAAGCAGGTATATGCGCAGGCTTTTGCGATCTACGCTCTTTCTGAATATTATCTTTTAACAGGTGTCGAAAATGCAAAAAACTGGGCACTTTCTCTTTTTGACTTGCTTGAGCAACATGCTTTGGATCCAAAAGAAAATGGATATTTTGAAGCCTTTAAAGAGGACTGGGCGCCTATTGAGGATGTGAGGTTGAGCGAAAAGGACCAGAATTCGGTCAAAACCATGAACACCCATCTTC
>JBAVQO010000633.1:0-4228 GCA_049694135.1 Gillisia sp.
AATCGAGTAAAGCCTGAGTAGGATGCTCATGAGTACCATCCCCCGCATTTATTATTCTGGCATTTACGTGCTTTGATAAAAAAATACCAGCACCGGGGTTCGGGTGGCGCATCACTACCATGTCCACCTTCATGGCAAGGATATTGTTTACAGTATCTATTAAGGTTTCTCCTTTTTTTACTGAAGAGGAAGCGGCAGAAAAATTAATGATATCTGCACTCAGTCGTTTTTCGGCAAGTTCAAAAGAAAGACGGGTTCTCGTGCTGTTTTCAAAAAAGAGATTGGCAATGGTGATATCTCTTAAAGAAGGAACTTTTTTAATGGGCCGGTTAATCACTTCTTTAAAATGATCGGCGGTTTTAAAAATAAGATCAATATCTGCAGGATTCAGATATTTAATTCCCAATAAGTGCTCAACACTTAATTCACTCATGAAACAGCTATTTTGATATTAGATAAACGGCATCTTCACCTTCATTTTCTTTCCAGTTAACCTTCACTTTTTCGTTATTGATCGCATCTACCTGTCGACCGTTATAATCTGGCTGAATAGGCAAATGCCTGCTAAAACGTCTGTCTATAAGAGTTAACAACTCAATCTCGCTCGGTCTCCCAAAAGATTGTATAGCGGTTAAAGCGGCTCGTATGCTTCTGCCGGTATACAACACATCATCTACAAAAATTACTTGTTTATCTTCTACAATAAAATCAATTTTGGTCTGATTAGCAGCAAGAGGTTTATCGCTTCTTCGGAAATCATCGCGGTAAAAAGTGATGTCCAACTGGCCGAACTCAATATTCGTTAATTTATATTCCTTTTCCAGGATTTGGATTATCCGGTGGGCCAGGAAAACCCCTCGGGGCTGGATACCAATAAGAACGGTGTTTTCAAATCTCGGATGATTTTCCACTAACTGACAGGCCAAACGATGAAGTATAATGTTGATTTCTTTGAAGTTTAACAACACTTTTTGGCTCATAACAATTCAGGACAGATTTTATAAAAACAAAAGTATGACTTTTTTTGCTTTGTATAAAGTGATGCCTCTGCATTAATTTTGTCAGCAAACTTTTATGGATAAATAAAAAATCCTGCAAAGGTGCAGGATTCTTCTTAAGATAACAGGTCGAAAATTATTGCGGCCGATTCTCTTCTTCCTTTAAATTGTTTACCGCCATGTACTGTTTCGCCCAATTGGTAAAACCCGTGATTTGGGATTCAGAAAGTTTTCCTTCCGGGTGCATCCAGGTGTAGGAATCCAGGGGCATTTTATGATTTTTCACCATTTTAATGGCGTGATTCAATTTATCGGCTTTTTTCTTGTCGCTGTAATTTCCCCATTCAGAAAAATCAAGGTGTCGCTTTCCATCCTCTACATGATTGGCCATCCAGTAGGCAATGGGCTCAAAGTTATAATAGACGGGATAGACGGTGTTGTTGGAATGACAATCGTAACAAGCTTGTTGCAGCGTTTTTTTAACATCAGGAGGCATGTTGGTTACCATTGTTATGTCTGTTGTGGGAACTGTGTCTGATTTATTTTTTTCGGGACGGTAAAACTGAATAAGTACTAAAATAACTAAAAGTACAATCGCGATCGTTTTTACAACTTTCATAAACGGAATAATTAAGTTTATTTGATACAGATAAAAGTACTAAAATAGCTTTAATTACAGGCGATTTGAAGGCTTTTATTTATGAAACATAAAAAAAACCACTTCGAATTCTCGAAGAGGTTTTATTTAAAAAATGTCTGGAAATTATTTTCCTTCCATCTTGTCTTTCAACGCCTGAAGTTCAGCATTTACATCACCAATAGTGGTTTTTTCATTGTTTGAAGCTGCTGCTTTTTTAGCGGCCTGCTTAACAATTTTTTGCTCTTCTTCTCTGTGAATAGCAGTGTGAGAGGCTACCACGCGTTTGAATTCTTTATTGAACTCAATGATCTGGAATTCTGCAGATTCCCCGGCTTTTAATTTCTTACCATCTTCTTTTTCAAGGTGACGGGTAGGAACAAATGCAGTGATATCTTCGTTAAACTCGATAGTCGCACCTTTGTCTACGATTTCAGAAATTTCAGCAGTATGGGTAGTTCCAACAGCGAATTCAGATTCATATTTATCCCACGGATTAGATTCGGTTTGTTTGTGACCTAAACTAAGTTTACGTCCTTCTACATCCAATTCTAACACTACAACTTCCAATTCATCACCTACATTAGTGAATTCAGATGGATGTTTGATTTTCTTAGTCCAGGAAAGATCAGAAATATAAATAAGTCCGTCAATTCCTTCTTCTAATTCTACAAACACTCCAAAGTTGGTGAAATTACGCACAATACCTGTATGTTTTGAACCTACAGGATATTTAGAAGTAATATCGGTCCATGGGTCGGGAGTTAATTGTTTAATACCTAGAGACATTTTACGGTCTTCACGATCTAAAGTAAGAATTTGTGCTTCCACTTCATCTCCTACTTTTACGAAATCCTGAGCAGAACGTAAATGTGTGCTCCAGCTCATTTCAGAAACGTGAATTAAACCTTCAACACCTTCAGCTACTTCGATAAACGCACCGTAATCTGCGATTACAACAACTTTACCTTTTACTTTATCTCCAACTTTAAGATCTTCATCTAAAGCTTCCCAAGGATGTTTGCTTAATTGTTTTAAACCTAACTGGATTCTAGTTTTAGCTTCATCGAAGTCAAGAATTACTACATTAAGTTTTTGGTCAAGCTCAACGATCTCGTTAGGATGATTGATTCGAGACCAGCTAAGATCGGTGATGTGAACAAGTCCGTCAACACCTCCAAGGTCAACAAATACACCGTAAGAAGTGATGTTTTTAACAGTACCTTCCAATACCTGACCTTTTTCAAGCTGCCCGATAATCTCTTTTTTCTGCTCTTCAATATCGGCTTCAATAAGCGCTTTATGAGATACCACAACGTTTTTAAATTCGTGGTTGATTTTCACCACCTTGAATTCCATTGTTTTTCCTACGTACGCATCGTAATCGCGAATTGGTTTCACGTCGATTTGAGAACCTGGCAAGAATGCTTCAATTCCAAACACATCTACGATCATACCACCTTTAGTACGACATTTTACAAATCCGTTAACGATTAAGCTTTCGTCATGAGCTTTGTTTACTCGATCCCAAGCCTTGATTACACGAGCTTTACGGTGAGAAAGGATTAATTGTCCGGTCGCATCTTCGCGTACATCAATTAAAACTTCTACCTCATCGCCAACTTTTAAATCCGGATTGTAACGAAATTCGTTTAAGGAAATTACCCCTTCACTTTTTGCGTTGATGTCTATAATAGCGTCACGATCGGTAATATTTATTACTTTTCCTGTTACTACTTCATCATCTAAAGTATCCACAAAATTTTCGGCTACTAACTTCTCGAATTCTTCCAGTTTACTATCGTCTACAGGATCTATTCCTTCCTGATAGTTATGCCAGTTAAAATCTTCAAGAAATTTTTGCGGATCTTGTTGCTGCTGTTCTGCCTGAGGTTGAGAATCATTGTCTAGTCCAGCTACTTCCTGAACTTCTGGTTCGTTTCCCTCTTGATTTTTAGTTTCTTCAGCCATTGCTGATTGTATTTGTATCCTGTATTTCTTCGGAAAGACTCACAATAAAAAACACAGAAGTGATTATTTATTTGATTTTCAGTTCCTTTTCTCTTTCCTGAACTTTGCTAAAAAGGAGCGCAAATTTACAACTTATTTCAGTTAAATCAAACAACACTGAAGAAATAAAGTTCGGGAACTTATTCTATCTCCGGTTTTTTCAGAAGCAGGTGAAAAATAAGAATCAAAATAGAATATATTAACCCCAGGGTTGCCACGCCTGGCCATTTAAAATATTGCCATGCATAAGCTCCGGTAGTGGTACCAATAGCGCCTCCAATAAAATATCCCACCATGTAAATGGTATTTATTCGATTGCGGGCATCGGGATTGTGGGAAAAAATTATATTCTGATTGGTGATGTGAAGCGATTGTAAGCCCATATCGATCAAAACAACCCCAATTACCAGACCTATTATAGAGGATCCTGAAAATTCAAAAATACCCCAGGCAAAAATCATTACTAAGACTGCAATGCTAATAAGAAGATTTTTATTTAACCTATCACTCATTTTTCCCATAACTGTTGCCGCCACAGCTCCACCTATTCCTAATATCCCGAAACTCCCGGTCACTCCACTGC
>JBAVQO010000634.1:0-1847 GCA_049694135.1 Gillisia sp.
ACGGATACCATAGCGGGAGGCACACCGCCTCCACAACAACGCACGCAGAAGGAACGTGACATGAGCCAGCAGCAGATTAACCCAGAAGATGTACTGAAAACCGTCAAGGCGGCGCTGGAGGTGTTCAGAGATGAACTCGGTCCAGAGACGAACATCTCCAAAATGTTGACCCTGCTGGGGATTGCGGATAGTCCAGGCGTCGAGCAGCACAGGCTCGGCGAGGAGGCGGGAGTGGCTACGTCCACGCTATCTCGCATCATCGTCGACCTGTCTGGTGTCAATCGACATCGGAAGCCAGGCCCCAACGTCGTGCATGCGTACCCCGACCCCATGTGGCGGCGCCGAAACCTGCTGGAGTTGACGAGCAAGGGCCGCTCGCTCATGGACAAGGTGACAGCGAACGTGAACAAGGCACTCAAGTGAGGAACCACTATGCCACTTCGACTGAAAGGCTCAGCTCCCGCAAGGGTGGCTGTAGATAAGCGGTACTACGTCATCGACATCCAGGAGGGCGGGCGCCGTGTGCGCCTGTCCACCGGGACCAAGGACCGGGAGGCAGCGAGTCGCAAGGAGCAGCTCGTTCTGGACATGCTCAGGGCCGACGAGACGGTCACCGACGACACCCTGAGGGAAGCCATAAGGGGCAAGCTCAGGGCAGCCAAGATCGGCATCCGGCACGCCTCAGGAATGACACTCAAGCAGGCCGGAGAGAAGGCGTTCCGTGACCCCTACACGTGGGGCCTGATCAAGCGTCCCGATGCGGTGGAATCCAACATGGGCATCCTCATGCGCATCCTTGGCCCCGACATGCCGCTGAAGTCAATCACCCGGTCCACAATCAACGACCTTGTGCAGAAACTACTGGCCGGCGAGGGGCACAGCCCCAGGCGCGCCAAGAAACCACGCAGCACCGGCACAGTGAACCGCAAGCTGGGCACGCTCGCCTCGCTATTGCACGCAGCTGTGCAGTGGGAACCGGCGCCCATTGATTCCGTGCCGCCCATCAAGATGCTGGAGGAGCATGGCGAACGCGAGTTCGTGTTCAGCCACGAGGAAGAACGCGCGCTCCTGCAATCTGTCCTCGACCTCGACCTCGACGCCGTGCGTGGGCCGCAGACAGGTGGCCGGCCGCGGCGCCGTGATGGCTACCTCTGTCACGCGCTGTATGTCGTGCTCGCCGAGACCGGCTTCCGGCACAGCGAGGCGCTTGGTCTGACGTGGGAAGACATCGACTTCGCCACAGGGGTCATCCGGCTGATCGACAACAGCAAGCTCAAGACCAAGGCATCGATCCGCATGGTGCCCATGACGCCGAGGTGCAGGGATACATTGAAGTCCGAGGCGTGCATGAAGGGTCACCCCAAGGGGCCGTTCGAGGGGCTCTCAATCCGCCGCTCACAGCAGGTGTGGAAGGAGGCGAAGAAGCGCGCCGGGATCACCCACAAGGATGCCGTGCCGCACGCCCTGAGGCACACCGCGGCGACCCGAGTGCTGGAAGCCACGGGTGACCTGCGGATGACTCAGAAGTGGCTCGGGCATGCCGACATCACCACCACCACGAAGTACGCGAAGGTCGTCGATCAGCGCATGCGCGATGCTGCGGCGAAGATCGCCGACTTGGAAGGTTCCCGTCACCACTCCACTCAGGAGTGGAACATATCCGGGACAGGAACTCTTGACAAACCGGGACACTAGGGCACAAAAGATAAGCCCCTGACCATATGAATCAGGGGCTTATCGTTGTATAGTGGTGCCCAGGAGAGGACTCGAACCTCCACAACCTTTCGATTACCAGCACCTGAAGCTGGCGCGTCTACCAAGTCCGCCACCTGGTCAGGTGTCCAGCG
>JBAVQO010000635.1:0-5261 GCA_049694135.1 Gillisia sp.
TAAACGGGGGATTAGCTCAGCTGGCTAGAGCGTTTGGCTGGCAGCCAAAAGGTCATCGGTTCGACTCCGATATTCTCCACAGAAACCATCCTTTATCGAGGATGGTTTTTTGTTTTAGGAAAAGCACCGCTTAAACATCTTCATCAGGAAAAAAAGACTTTTTACATTCATCCTTTTCAACATTTATATCCATGACTTCAAAGATACGGCTGGCGACTTTAAAAGATCTTTCTGAAATTAAAGCCTTAACAGAGTCTTGTGCGCTGGCCATGCAGCAAAAGAACATCTTTCAATGGAATGAGCATTATCCCTCGTTGGAAATTCTGCGGGAGGATATTCAAAAAAAGGAATTATATGTTTTCGAGCAAAATTCTTCAATCGCTGGAATCATGGTGCTTACCGCTTTAAAGGATAAAGAGTACGAGGAGGTTACCTGGCTTACGCCCAAAAACAGCAAAAATTTGTATGTCCACCGGCTTGCCACTTCCCCTAAAATATGGGGCAAAGGAATAGGAACAAAACTGATGGATTTTGCCGAAACTTTTGCCCGCCGAAAAAAATATAACTCTATAAGGCTGGACACCTTTAGCCAAAACAAAAGAAACCAGAGGTTTTATGAGGCTCGCGGTTACCGCAAACTGGAAGATATTTATTTTCCTAAACAAAGCGATCACCCTTTTCATTGTTACGAACTGCTCTTATAAACTCCCGCCAAGGCTTTCCCGATCCGTTGTGTTATATTTGATCTTATAAAGATGTTTTTTTGAATACTTCCATAAGTTTTAAAGACATAAACAGGATAGCCATTCCCGCCATTATAGCAGGTATAGCCGAACCTCTAATTTCCCTAACCGATATAGCAGTTATAGGAAATGTAGATAAACATCCGGTAGAAGCTCTGGCTGCAGCGGGGATCGTGGGATCTTTCCTGTCGGCCATTATCTGGATTGTGGCGCAGACAAAGACGGCCATTTCGGCCATTGTTTCTCAACATTTGGGCGCTAACCGTCTTAATGCGGTGAAAACCCTCATTCCACAAGCCATTCTTTTCAACCTAATTTTAAGTCTTCTTATTTATGGAATAACTGCTTTTTTTGCCAAAGCAATTTTTTCGGCATACAATGCCGACGGACTCATCCTTCAGTACTCCGAAGAATATTATAGAATAAGAGCAATTGGCTATCCTTTAACCCTCGTAACTTTTGCTCTTTTTGGCGTTTTTCGCGGCCTGCAGAACACTTTGTGGGCCATGAAATGCAGCCTTACCGGAGCGTTTATAAATGTGGTTTTGGATTATATTTTAGTATACGGTGTAAAAGGATATATTGCACCGCTGCACCTAAAAGGGGCGGCCATTGCCAGTCTTATTGCACAATTGGTCATGCTTATCATGGCGCTCTATTTCTTCTTTAAAAAAACTCCCTTTCATTTAAAACTGAGTCTGAAAATCAATCCCCGGCTTAGAGGCCTGCTCATCATGGCTGGCAACCTGTTTGTTCGAACCGCGGCGCTTAATTTTGCTATTTATTTAGCCAATGCGTACGCCACAGGATACGGTAAGAATTATATTGCCGCACAAAGTATTTTAATGAACATCTGGTTGTTTTTCTCCTTTTTTATAGATGGTTATGCCAATGCGGGAAATGCCATCGGCGGGCGGTTATTAGGCGCAAAAGATTACCGCAGCTTATGGAAGTTAAGCAAAAAGATCTGCAGGTATGCGGTGCTTATTGCCCTGATTTTAATGGTGATCTGCGGAATACTCTATAACCAGATAGGACATTTATTTAATAAAGAAGCTGCCGTGTTAGGATTGTTTTCCTCTGTTTTCTGGATCGTCCTGCTTATGCAACCCGTAAATGCCATCGCTTTTATGTTCGATGGAATTTTTAAAGGCCTGGGTGAAGCAAAATATCTCCGGAATTTATTGCTGGCAGCAACTTTTTTAGGATTTACTCCTGTTCTACTGCTTACAGATTACCTGGGCCTGAAACTCGAAGCCATTTGGATAGCTTTTTTCGTGTGGATGCTTATAAGAAGCAGCTCCCTTGTAATTAAATTCCGAAGAAAATATCTGCACAAAGAGGTCTAAACCGCTTCTGAAAATTTAAGGTGTTCGACTTTATCTTTACCTTTGAAAAAATCAATCTCATGAATAATTCATCTCAAAACGGAAGTTTATATACGCACATCCAAAACAAAGTAGCAATTGTAGAATTCGGCCATCCCGCCGGTAATTCCTTTCCTTCTTCCTTATTGAAAAGACTTCAGAATGAATTTGAACAACTTTCAGAAAATGACGAAGTGGCCGTTGTTGTTCTAAAATCTGAAGGAGAAAGAGCTTTTTGTGCCGGTGCATCTTTCGATGAGCTGATGGCTATAGAAAACTGGCAGCAGGGGAAATTATTTTTTTCGGGTTTTGCCAACGTCATAAATGCCATGCGCACTTGCAAAAAACTCATAATTGGTCGTGTCCAGGGTAAAACGGTTGGCGGTGGCGTCGGTCTTGTGGCAGCCTGCGATTATGCCATGGCCACCGCCGATGCTGCTGTTAAACTTTCTGAAATCAGCATAGGAATTGGCCCTTTTGTGATTGCACCCGCCGTAGAGCGGAAAATAGGAACGGCAGCTTTTTCTGAACTAACCCTGGCAGCACACGAGTGGAAAAATGCTTATTGGGCCAGAGAAAAAGGGCTTTTCGCGAATGTCTTTGAAAATCTGGCAGATCTTGATAAGGAAATAGAAATCTTCAGCGAAAAATTGGCTTCTTATAATCCCGAAGCTTTATTGGAAATGAAAAAGATATTTTGGAAAGATACCGGACATTGGTCCACCCTTCTTGAGGAAAGAGCCGCGATATCCGGAGAATTGGTGCTATCGGATTTTACCCGAAAGTCCTTAGCTAAATTCAAAAAATAAGTGCGTATCTTTAGGAAAACTCAACTGGTATGTGGCTTCAACATCCTCCGGAACTGCCCAAAGATAAGCCGGCAACTCCCTCTCAGCAATACGGTTTTTCTTTTTGGGAATTTGTAACTGCCAATAAATGGTATTTGCTGACCATTTTTTTGATCCTCGCCATTTTTCTGCTTTCACGCGCCTATTACAACCGTCGAAAATGATCTTTCAAAAGGAACTTCCAGGAAATGAGAATACCTATAACTTCTTCAACTTTTTTAGTGGAATGGGCATTTGGCTGGTGCTGGCGCTTATATTAATTGGAATTTTTATTTATAAGAAATTGAAAAAATAGACCCTCTTAAAATCGAAGACGGAGCTCGCAGGTATATCAACGGGTTTTTAGCCATCCCGTAATACTCAACCTGGTGGTTTTTACCGGTTTCACCTCGTGTTCCAGCAACTGACTTTCAAAAATTACTATTCTCCCCGGGAAAGGATAAATAACTGTTGCTGTCTCCGCCCCGTTTTCTTCTTTATAAATCACAAGTTCCCCACCGTTTTCCGGCTTCCAGTTCTCTTCGTTCAGGTAACACACCACCGATAATTTTCGCCGGTCATCATTCTGAAAAGTATCCAGATGCCGCTTGTAAAATGTCCCTTCCGGATAAAGCGCGTAATGAAATTCTTTCTGAAGAATTCCCAAAAAACACGTTTTATTTAAATAATTGGTAAGTGCATTTATTTTGCTGAAGAAAAGCTTTTCATTTTCCCGGGCAAGAGCTTCATTCAACCAGTAAATAAAATCTCCCCGCACCGATTTTTCAATGGTTTCATTAAAATGATTTCCAATAGCGGCCTTTTTAAAATTGTCGGCTTCATAGGTTTGCAATAAACCTTCCCTCAACGCGGCAACTTCCTCTTCGGTAAAAAAGCCTTCAACAATGCTGTAACTCTTTTCAAGCAGATCAGAAATAATCTGCTCGTAAAGCGGATTCTCCTTAAACTCCAGCTGTTCAAACAATTCGGTTTCAGTTTCCATTTTCATGATATTAACAGGCAAATATACGTTGCGAAAGTATAGGATATTCAAAATTATGGCCCCGCAAAAAAACCAGTATCTTTGCAATACAAATTTTTCCCAAAAATCAGGATTACATCGTAAGATCATGAGCAAAATCAGAATTACCAAACAGTTTTCATTTGAAACGGGCCACGCTTTATATGGTTACGACGGCAAGTGTAAAAATGTTCACGGCCACAGTTATAAACTCAGCGTTACCGTGATGGGTTCCCCCATCACCGATACCGATAACGTTAAATTGGGAATGGTGATAGATTTTGGCGATTTAAAAAAGATCGTGAAATCTGAAATTGTAGATAAGTTCGATCACGCCACCGTGTTTAATAAAAACACCCCTCACGTAGAACTTGCCACCGAACTAAAAACCCGCGGACACAATGTAATTCTGGTAGATTACCAGCCAACCAGCGAAAATATGGTGATAGATTTTGCCACGAAAATAAAGAAACACCTGCCCTCTCATATAGAGTTGTACAGCCTCAAACTTCAGGAGACGGATACCTCTTTTGCCGAGTGGTATGCGGCCGATAATCATTAGGGCGCACCCCCGGGGGGCCGGGCTGTACGCTATATCTGCCGTTTAACGGCAGGATGCCGCTCCCATCCCTTGCGCAATGGTTCGTGCAGGAAACCCTAATTTAAGTATATTTACAATGTTTATTAATTTTTATGAATATCCCAACCGGTAAAAAAATCTATTTTTCCAGCGATAATCATCTCGGGGCTCCTACAGCTGCCGAGAGCAAGGAAAGGGAAGTCATATTTGTAAAATGGCTGGACGAAATAAAGGAAGATGCGGCGGTCATTTTTCTTTTAGGCGATCTCTTCGATTTTTGGTTTGAATATAAACATGTGGTTCCTAAAGGATTTATCAGGGTTCTGGGGAAATTGGCCGAAATAAAAGACAGCGGAATTCCCATTCATTTTTTTGTAGGCAATCACGATCTCTGGATGAATAACTACTTCGAAACCGAGCTGGACATTCCGGTTTACCACACCCCAAAAGAATTCAACTTTAACGGAAAAAAATTTCTGATCGGTCACGGCGATGGTCTTGGCCCCGGCGACAAAGGCTATAAAAGAATGAAAAAGGTGTTTACAAATCCATTTTCAAAATGGTTATACCGATGGCTGCATCCGGATCTGGGAGTTCCGCTGGCGCAATACTTTTCGGTAAAAAACAAAATGATTTCCGGCGTTGATGATCAAAAATTTTTAGGCGAAGATAAGGAGTGGCTCATACAATATTGCAAACGAAAACTCGAAACCAAACATTACG
>JBAVQO010000636.1:0-1612 GCA_049694135.1 Gillisia sp.
CATTTCCGATAACAAATAAAAAAGTCGGAAAAACAAGATCGGTAATTGTGAAACCATGCCAGGCAGAATGTTCAAAGGGAGCATAAATAGTTTCCCAACTGCCGGGAGTATTTACAACAATCATTAAAGCAATAGTTAATCCTCTTAAAATATCTAGAGATAAATACCTTTCTTTTAGAATTGTCATTATATTTTTTTTAACTCCTTTTCACAAATGAACAAAAATAAAATTAAAAAAAATCATATTCCCCTAATTTTTTTGCTTTAAAAAATTCTTTATTAAATTTTTTTATAAAGTTTTTAAAAAATTGAATAAATGCTCTAATTAAATCCTTTACTTTTGTGAAATAACAGATGCGGTAATTATTTTTGCAAGAAAGAATAATAAGATGAACACCTTACTCGAGAACTTTTTAATCCATAGTGATTTTCTACAAGGACTCTCTCATGTAGAAAAGAAGAAATATTTTCAGAAACTGCGAATGCTAAGGTTCCTATATTTACAAGGACCTGCCACCAATGCCGCCATCTGCAATGCATTCAATTTGAGCCTCCCCACCTCGATCGCACTTATTAATAACCTTATTAAAGAAGGTCTTATTATAAAACAAGGCCGGGGGGAATCTATAGGAGGAAGAAAGCCCGATCTCTTTGCCATTAAACCCGAAACCTTTTTTGTTCTTAGCATTCATATAGACCGCTTCAATATTAAACTGGCCATAGTAGATAATACTAATTCTACCATTATAGAAGAAGATATTCCTTCCAACATCACGTCTGAAATGAATATCACAGACAGACTTTTCGATTACGCTACTTCCATTATAAAAGAATCCGGGATTGATACCCGCAAGCTATTGGGAATAGGCATTAGTATGCCGGGATTGGTTTCAGCAAAAGAAGGGAAAAATTTCACTTATTTTATTTCGGGACAGGAATCCCTGTCTCTTCAGGCAGCTTTAAAAAAGCAGTTTAACAAACCGGTGTACATCTTGAATGACGCCAAAAGCGCATGCCTTGCAGAACTAAAATTTGGAGAAGCCAAAAACAGAGAAGATGTACTTGTAATTACCATGGATTGGGGAATTGGTTTGGGCATAGTGATGGGAGGAAAAATGCACACCGGAACTTCCGGTTTTGCGGGGGAATTCGGACATATTCCTATGGTTGAAGATGGAGAACTTTGCCACTGCGGTAAAAGAGGGTGCTTGGAAACCATCGCCTCGGGACTTGCCCTGGTTAACAAAGCTCAAAAAGGTTTGGCTATAGGCGAAACTTCTTTGTTAAATACTATGGTTCGGGAAAATTCAGAATTAAATCCCGAAATAATTATAGAAGCGGCCAACCGCGGAGATCAGTTTTCTATCAACATACTCTCGGAAATTGGGAGCAACCTAGGGAAAGGAATTGCTGTTTTAATTCAAATTTTTAATCCGGAACTGATTATTCTGGAAGGAAAAATTGCGGAAGCCCGAAAATTTATCACCACTCCTATTCAACAATCCATGAACACTTTTTGTATGATTCAGCTCAAGGAAAAGACTAAGATTGTTCTCTCAAAACTTGGCAGGAATTCACAATTATTGGGTTCCACAGCTGCCGTTGTAAATAA
>JBAVQO010000637.1:0-2289 GCA_049694135.1 Gillisia sp.
CATTTGCACCGGGCTTTTATTATAAGATTTTTCTTTTATGCTTGCCTTTGCCGGCGTTCCCTTTTTTCGGCTACACGAATCTTTGCGCGGTGCACCAAATAAAACATTACGGGCACCACCACAAGAGTGAGGAAAGTGGCGAATACCAGACCGAATATTACTGTCCACGCCAAAGGACCCCAAAATATAACGTTATCGCCTCCAATATAAATCTGTGGATCGTAGTTTATAAATAAGTTGAAGAAATCTATATTCAAGCCCACAGCAAGAGGAATCAAACCAAGAACAGTGGTGATAGCCGTTAATAAAACGGGGCGTAAACGCGATTTTCCACCGGCCACGATAAGATGAAAATATTGTTCTCTGGTTAACAACCTGTCTTTTTCATAATCCAGTTCTTCTTTTTTGCGATCAATAAGCAATTGCGTATAATCCACCAGTACTATGGCATTATTTACCACAATTCCTGCGAGGGAAATAATTCCCATCATCGTCATAATTATTATGAAATCCATCTGAAAGATCACCAACCCAAGGAATACTCCCGCCAGACTCAGCACAACGGCGGTCATAATAATAGCAGGTTTGGAAACCGAATTGAATTGTGCCACCAAAATCAGCAATATTGCTCCAATGGCAATAAGTAAGGCCTTCAGAAGGAAATTCATGTTTTCGTCCTGTTTTTCCTGTTCCCCCGTGAAGGAAAGGCTCATATCCTTTGGCAAAGAATAATTTTTTAAGGATGTCTTTAGCTGCTCTACGATAGCGTTGCCGTTGTAACCCTCTAAAACATTTGAATAAATGGTGATTACCCGTTTTAGATCCTTTCGTTTTATGGTGTTAAAAGTAGAAGTGGGATTGGTAGCGATTACTGCAGAAATGGGTACCTGTACAATTTGCCCTTTATTATTTCTGAAAGTTACCGGCTGATTGAACAGCGCGTTTTCGTTGTATCGTACATTCTGATTAAACCTAACATTTATCTCAAAATCATCATCTCCTTGTTTAAAAGTTGAGACTTCTTCTCCATAAATTGCGCGGCGAAGGGTTTGTCCTACCTGTGCGGTGGAAACTCCTAATTGCCCCGCTTTTTTCCGATCTACCCGAATATCGAGCTCGGGCTTGCTTTTGTTTACATCGATCTTCAATTCTTCGATGCCGGCAATGCTTAGCCCCTGAATATAGGAACGAACTTTTTCTGCCTGCGTAAGCATATCTTCGTAATTATCGCCTTTGAGTTCGATATTTATAGGGTAACCTGTTGGCGGTCCCGCTGCATCTTTCTCTACGACTATTGAAGCTCCGGCAAATCCGCGAACGGCATCGCGAACTTCAGAAAGAACCTGGCTGCTTTTTACACCCCGACGTTTATTAAAGTCGCGCATGGAAAGTGTAATTTTAGCTTTATTGGGCATTTCTGCCTGTGAACCTCCGTCGGTTTGTGGGTTTCCGGCTCCTTCGCCCACCTGCGAAATAGCAGATTCTACCATGAAGTTATACCCATCGGGATCTTCATATTTTTTAATGACATCAAAAATTCGCTGCTCCACTTTTTTGGTCAGGGCATTGGTTTTTTCGATGGAAGTGGCTTCCGGATATTCTATATAAGTAATAATTTGCTTAGGCTGATTTTCAGGAAAAAACAACACATTCGGCTTCACCAGGAAGACGAGAACAAACGAAAACACCAGTAAAACAATAGTTCCGAAGAAAAATAAATAAGCTTTGTTTTTACGTAAGGCAAATTTTAAAAACTTTTCGTAAAAATTTTCCAGCTTCTTCAGCGATTTATACTGAAAATAATCTACTCCTTTTGCCAATACATATTTATAGAGCCAAAGGAGAATGGCGGTAAAAATGAGTAAATTTCCAATTCCTCTTAAAGCGCCCAAATTCAGAATAAATCCGCCGATTAAAATCAGAATTCCTATTCCGGCAAAAATACTGCTCAGAATAATCAATCGCTTTTTGCTCAGTCCTTTTTCTTCCGTCTTCATGAACTGAGAGGTGAGCATAGAATTTATTACCAGCGCCACAAATAAGGAGGAACCAAGCACGATGGAAAGGGTAATGGGAAAAATTACCATAAATTTCCCGATGGTTCCCGGCCATAGAGCCAGCGGGAAAAATGCGGCTAAAGTTGTTGCGGTGGAAGCAATAATAGGCCACGCAATTTCGCCTAACCCCTGTTTGGCAGCTTTTAGACGCGGCATTCCCTCGTCCATCAAAGAATACACGTTCTCTACAACTACGATCCCGTTATCTACCAGCATTCCGAGTCCCATTACC
>JBAVQO010000638.1:0-4246 GCA_049694135.1 Gillisia sp.
GTTAAAATAATTATCAATCCCGACTGTGGTAGGAGTGATTTTGCTCTGGTTTTTGGTGTAGTAAAATTCATACATGAAAGCATTCACCCATTTAACCTGTTTGTTAGAATTGTCTTCAATGTAAACACCATATCTCCCATCGGGAGTGTTTCGCAGCATTCTTCCCGAGTTATCTTCAAAAATGCTGTTGTAGAGGAAGGTAACATCATAATGGCGAAATTTTGTTTTTATACTGGCTTCGTAACTTCCTAAATGGTTTCCAAGGGCATTAGCTTCCTCCCCCTGAACCGAATTACTGCCCTCTTTTCCCATGAAAACGTTTAAATAATCAGAAAAACTTGAAGGTAATTTTCCATAATCCGGAGAATTTCCTCTCCACTGCACAAAGTGCTGAAGTCCCAAAGTCAACTGTACATTTGGAATTCTGTCAAAAATAAGATGGAAACTTTTATGATGGATCCTAAGATTGTTTACATATCTCTCATCGTCAGTTAGGTATTCCTCCAGACTGGCAGTAAACGCCAGACCTCCTTCTTTCCAAAAATAAATGGGTTTAATAATATCAAAGCGAATACCCGGTAACGGTCGCGCATGAAGAGACCACAAAATATTTTCGTTAGTTGCGCTCAAACCACTATACAGTTCCTCGCGTTGTTTTCTTCCGACCGAGGCTTCCAGCCAGGTATTCCGGAAACTGAAATAAACTTCATCTAATTGTAAATCCCGGGAATAGCCGTCGTGGTAGAGAATACCGGTACCAAATTCAAAATGAGCGTTTGGTGTTACCTCATAACCTACTTTTCCGTTCAACCAGCCGGAATAATTCGAGGTTTCGTCAATCCTATCCCTGGTATTGGAATGCAGCCAAAACGGAGATTCTTTTTGGGAATAGACCAATCCTTCAATATGCACATCTGCATTAAAATCAAAAAATTGAGCCTTTACAGGTAAAAAAAATAATAAGAAAATCAAACAAGTACAAAGGGGTAAATATTTCATATTGAAATGAAGCTTGGGCTTTTGGACTTACTCTGTAAATAAGTCTGAATTAGATTTAAAAATATGTAATTTTGAGTTATAAAAAATATTTTATGTTATCCATTTTTAAAAAAAGGGAATATTTGGTGGATCATCTGGAAGGAATAACTGATATTCATAACCATATACTGCCGGGAATAGATGATGGGGCGGCAAACATTGAAGAATCTATTAAATTACTCTTAAAATATAAAGAACTGGGAATTACGGATTTCATTGCGACCCCACATGTAATGAATGAATATTATCCAAATACGAAAGAAAAGGTAAATTCTGCACTCCAAGATATAAAAGAGGCGATCTCCGGTAAGGAAGAACTGAAAAATACCAGAATAAAAGCAGCAGCTGAATATATGATGGATCAAAATTTTTTGGATATTCTGGAATCCAAAGATATTCTCACCCTAAAAGATAACTTTGTATTGGTAGAAATGTCTTATTTCCAGGCTCCTATTAATCTCAATGAAATTCTCTTTAAATTGCAAACCAAAGGATATAAACCCATTCTCGCGCATCCGGAAAGATATGGATATTTACATAGTAAAGATTTATCGAGATACAAAGATCTAAAAAACCGAGGTTGCAGTTTTCAAATGAATATGCTCTCTCTCACTAGTCACTACGGAAACAGCATAGAAAAAATGGCGCAACAACTTCTAAAGGAGAATTTCATAGATTTCATAGGAAGCGATACCCATAGGGTAGAACATCTTGAGAAATTAGCGTCTATAAAACTTTCAAATAAAACGAAACATCAGATAAAAAAAGCCATAGAAAATACAAAAAGTACTTTTTAAGATTTCCCTCCGAAAAGCCTTTTGAACCACGATCGGTTATCGTCCTGCCCATATCCATAACCATACCCATAAGAATAGCCATATTTAGCTCCATAGGAAAATTTGGAATAATCTACATCATTCAAGATTATAGCCAAACCTTTCAGTTTTCCCTGTTGTTTTAATTCTTTAGGAAACTCGAGTAATTTTTTCTCTGTAAATCCGGATCTGGTAATATAAAGCGTAACATCTGCTAAAGGACTGATCAACAAAGTATCTGTAACAATCATAGTTGGTGCCGTATCAACAATTACAAAATCATAGGTTGAAGAAAGATAATTTAAGAGATTCTCCATTCTATCGCTCATGAACAATTCTGCAGGATTAGGCGGTATAGAGCCCGATAAAACCACATCTACTTTAATATCTTTATCTACCGATTGTGTAATAATACTTTCAGGCTGTAAACTATAATCATAAAGATAATCGGAAAGCCCTTTGCCTCCATCCTCTAAATTATTGTTTACATACCTATGGAGTTTAGGATTACGGATATCTGCACCAATAATAACGACCTTTTTACTTGTTGAGGCCAAAGTTCGAGAAAGGTTGTAAGAAACAAAAGTTTTCCCTTCTCCTTTTATAGTAGAAGTAACATAAATTATTTCCCCTCGATTTTCCTGTTTCGTTTTTAAAAGATAAGCAAGGTTTGTTCTAAGGATTCTAAAAGATTCGGCCAAAGGAGATCTGTCATTAACCTGGATAATATCATGAGATCCTTCTTTTATTTTAGGAATTTCACCTAAAAAGGGAATGTTTTTAGTCAAAACAGCAAGATCACCCTTATGATGAACTTTTGTATCCAACATAAATTTGACAAACAAAATAATTAACGGGAGAATTAATCCTAAGAGAAATCCACCCACTAATATCAACCATGGTTTAGGGTCTACAGGGGAATCAACGGTAAAAGCCGGATCAATAACTTTGGATACAGGAGAAGTTGCAGCATAAGAAATAGCAGCCTCTTCGCGTCTTTGCAAAAGGAATAAGTATAATTGTTCTTTTATTTGCTGCTGTCGTTCTATTCCTCTTATACCTTTTTCTATATTAGGAAATGTTTCTAATCTTCCCTGTGCCGTCTGATTTAGTTGCTGAAGATCCTGGAGCTTTATATTTAGTGCACTAATGGAACTATTTATATTTTCGAGTAAATTCTTTTTAAGAGCGTCCAACTGCTCTGTAATTGTAGAAACAGCAGGATTTTCTTTAGTAGCGTTACTAAGAAATGTATTTCTTTTTAAAACCAGCGTGTTGTAAGTTGAAATCAAGCCGGTTATGTTGGACTCTTCAATACCTACATTGGCGGGTAATAAACCATATCCCGAATCCGATTGCAGCGTGTTTTTTACAGATTTTATGATTTGTAGCTGAGTTTCAATATCAAATATTTTCTGTTCGGCATCTGCTGATTTTGACGAATACTTTTCAGCTCCGCTGGCAACATCTAAGAATTGATTCTTCTTTTTGAATTTTGCCATTCCTCCTTCCACAGAATCTAATTCTTCTGTTATAAGTTCCAATCTGTTTTGAATGAAATCAGTGGTGCTTTTGGCCACCTGGCGTTTGTCCGCAACTCCTTCAGCATTAAACTGAAACATTAGATCGTTAAAAAAATCTTCAGATTTCTGAGGTTCTTCCTGAACAACAGCTAAAGACAAAATATCCTGTGCCTTTCCTTTAGGACCTATTTCTAATTTGGAAATGTAGTTCTCGGCCACTTTTTCCAGCGGCTGAATTACAATCTGAATTGTATGTCTGGTGTTGAATCCGGAAGAACCAGACTCTAAAACTTTGGGAACAATGATAAAACTCAGGTTACCTATATCAATAGGATTATTAACCGAAAATTTCTTTTCCAGATTTCTACTTTCATCTACCAAAATAAAATCCTTTTCTGAAGTGGGAGTAACATAAAACACCTCAGAAGATTTATTTACTATCGAATCCGGACTTAAAAAATGAATTGCGAGAGGGGTTGTTTTGTAAGCCTCTGTAGTTATGACATTACCCTCTACAAAGTATGAAATATTTAAATGTAAATCCTTCACCACCTTTTTGACCAGGCTTTTCGATCTCAAAGCTACAATCTGATTTTCCAGACTATTGTTATCAAATTTTAAGATAGAACTTCCCCCAGATGCGGAAGGAAGCATACTGGTCATGTTATTTTGATCTTCTTTTAAAATTTTTAAGGTTGATTCAGAACGATATTGAGCAATATTATATCGGTTATATAAGTATGCTATAGAACCTCCCACCAATAATCCCAGGATTAACCACTTCCAATATGCCAAATATTTATAAATTTCAGCTTTTAGATCGAAATTTGACTCTTTCTCTTCTGTAAGACCTTGCAGTTCCTCCATTAT
>JBAVQO010000639.1:0-3115 GCA_049694135.1 Gillisia sp.
GAGTTTTTGAATAGGATAGATGACGTGGTGATATTTAACTCACTGGACCGTGAAGACATTCATAAAATTATCGATATCGAATTGGCAAAACTGTATCAACGTATTGGGCTGCTTGGGTATCATCTTACTTTAAGCGATAAAGCTAAAGATTATATAGCCGATAAAGGATTTGATAAAGATTTTGGTGCGCGACCTCTTAACAGAGCGATTCAGAAATATATTGAAGACGTTTTAGCTGAAGAGATCATTACTTCCAAACTTTCTGAGGGAGATGAAATCTTTATGGATTTGGACGAAGAAAAAAATGAATTGACTGTAGATATCAAGAAGGAGACAAAGAAAACAGAATCGTAGAATTTTACGAGTTTCTAATTAAACCCACTTCTGAATTATTAAATAATAGAGAAGTGGGTTTTTTTTATGCCTTTTTCTAAATTTCATGCTTTTTTAACCTTCAGAAAAAATAAATTATTAACGATAAATCCATTGGAATTAAATCAAGCCATTGATTTTCAAGAAGATGAATTGCAAGGAAGTAATTTGTAAGATTGTTTACTATTCTACCACAATAATTCTTACATTTGGACCGATTATTTTTCCCTGCAATTTATGGTCGATTCAACTAAGATTTTGGAATTTGGAAAGGTGAGGCTGCTTGATAGAATTCTGATAGCTGAACTGAATGAAGGTGTTTTATTCGATGTTCCGAGTAATCGGACGTTGCTCGAAATAGGAACAGAAGCATTCAATAATGCACCATACGGATACATCTCTCACCGTGTAAATTCGTACGCGGTAAATCCCATGGTTTATCTGGAATCTGCAAATGCTCCTAATTTACGCGCCATTGCCGTAGTTACCACTGATAATTTAGTAAAACAAAATGCGACGATCGAACAACAATTTTATAAAAATAAAAGCTGTTTCGGGGTCTTTGCTACTCTTGAAGAAGCCATAGACTGGATAAAAGAAAAGATTCGGGAATAGTTAATCCTTCAGATAATCATTCTGATTCGTTTCATAATTCTGAAGAAATTTCACCGCTTCCTGTATGTAAGGAGCCATCACTTCATCTTCGGTCAACACAGGAACTTTTCTTCTAAAGTTCTCTATGAACTCACAAATTAAAGGAGAACTTTTTGATGGTTCCCTAAAATGAAGTGCCTGCGAGGCATTAAAAAGTTCGATAGCCAGAATAGTATACATATTATCTACCACTTTTTTCAATTTTGTGGCAGCATTTGCACCCATACTAACATGATCTTCCTGCCCGTTTGAAGAAACAATAGAATCCACACTCGCAGGAGAAGCATACTGCTTGTTTTGGCTTACAATACTGGCTGCGGCGTATTGTGGAATCATAAAACCGCTATTTAGACCCGGGTTTTCTACCAAAAAGGCAGGAAGGCCTCTTAATCCGGAGACCAGCTGGTAAGTTCGGCGTTCTGAAATGTTGCCCAGTTCTGCCATTGCTATAGCAAGATAATCGAGTGCCAGAGCCAGAGGCTGTCCATGAAAGTTCCCTCCGGAAATTATTTTGTCTGCTTCTCTAAAAATATTAGGATTGTCGGTTACTGAATTTATTTCGGTTTTGAAGGTTTTATGAACAAAAGCAAGCGTGTCTTTAGTAGCACCATGAACCTGAGGGATGCACCGAAAAGAATAAGGATCCTGAACGTTTTCCTTCTCTTTCAAAGCAATTTCACTGTCCTTTAAAAATTCCTTTACTCTTTCGGCGGTTTTAATCTGCCCCCGATGCGGCCTTACCATGTGTACTAATTCATCGAATGGCGACAGGTTACAGTCGAAAGCATCTATAGAGATTGCCCCAATAAGGTCTGCCAAAAAGGATATCTTATAACATTCCAGAAGGCAAAAAACCCCATGAGCGCTCATAAACTGTGTTCCATTCAGCAATGCCAACCCTTCTTTGGACTGCAGAGAAATGGGTTTCCAATCCTTGGTTTTTAACACTTCTGAAGAAGGCACTATTTCGCCGTCAAAATAAACTTCTCCTTTTCCTATCAGCGGCAGCGCAAGATGTGCCAACGGGGCTAAATCGCCCGAAGCTCCCAAAGATCCCTGTTCATAAATTACCGGAAGTATGTCTTCATTATAAAAGTCTATAAGGCGTTCAACCGTTTTGAGGGCCACTCCGGAATTTCCATAACTTAGGGATTGAATTTTCAACAACAACATCAATCGTATAATGCGTTTAGAAATTTTTTCACCAGTACCGCAAGCGTGGGATTTTACCAGGTTTTCCTGAAGTTGTGTAAGGTGCGCTTTATCAATCTTTACGTTGCACAAAGAGCCAAATCCGGTATTAATCCCATAGATGGGTTGCTCGTTCCGATCCATTTTTTTATCCAGATATTCCCGGGATTTAAGAATATTTAATCGGGCTTCATCGCTTAAGTCGAGTTTTTTGGAATGGGAAATGATATCGTGAATATCCTGCAAATCAAGTACGGCAGAACTTATATAATGAACTGGATTCATAGACAATATTGGTTAGTGTGGAAGTTTGTTTTCAATCCACCTGTGAGATTCCTGAACAGGAATCCTTAAACAATTGCAAAAATATTGAAATATTATTTATTCTTTCAGCCTTTTTGGATGGTTTTTATGCAGATCCAGAAAAGAAAGCCCCATATTTTTGGCGATATCTCCGGAAATTAATCCTTCATAACCCACTTTTGCAGCCATAAGATCTCCTGTTTTTCCATGAAGAAAAACTCCCATTACGGCCGCATCAAAAGATTCATAATTCTGTGAAAGGAGCGCTGTTATTACTCCCGATAAAACATCTCCACTACCAGCAGTGGCCATTCCGGGATTGCCGGTAGTATTTATGGCCATTTTGTCAGCTTTTACCACAAAAGTGTGTGCGCCTTTTATAACTACCGTAAGTTTATATTTTTTACTAAAAGATTTTACTTTTTCCAGCTTATCGAAATCGTCCTTCCACTCTCCTATCAGTCGCTCCAGTTCTTTTGGATGCGGGGTTAAAACGGAATTTTCGGGAACCAGGTTCAATAGCTCATTCTTCTTAGACAAAATGTTCAACCCATCTGCATCTATAAGCATAGGCTTTTTTACTTTTTTCAGAAGT
>JBAVQO010000640.1:0-5412 GCA_049694135.1 Gillisia sp.
GATTAGATTTATCTTTAATGTATCAATCATTAAAGAAAATATGGACTAAAAATCTGTTAGCTTTTTAACTTATTAAAATTGAAAAAGCCTAAGACAACTTTTTGAGGTAAACAGAAAGTTATTGAAATAGAAGTCAATTAATAGCATCTTTCCCCTGATAGTTTGCGATAAATTCCTCGTAAAGCTGTGCTCTGCTAAACGTAGCCGGTTTTTTAACTTACGTTACAGCATTTTTTAGCACAACAGCTTTCAGAATTTACATGTTCGATAAATATGACTACATCCAAAAATATCAGTTATCCGGTTGATCGGCCTTATTCTGTAAGCACTGAAGAAATAGCGCGTAAACTTCAATCAGATCTTAAATTAGGTCTTAGCGATACAGAAGGAATAAAAAGGATCGGGATTTATGGATTGAACAGTTATAAAGAACAAAAGGAAAGGCATATTCTTTTAGTTCTTGTCGACCAGTTTAAAAGCCCAATTATCCTTCTTCTTTTGATGGCGGGCGGAGTCTCCTTTTCTTTTCAGCATTGGCTCGAAGGATTCTCGATAGTTGGCGTAATACTAATAACGGCTGCATTGGGTTTTGCTATGGAACTGCAGGCTCGCAGATCTATTCGCGCCCTCAAGCAAATGGATGTTAACCTTGCCAGGGTATGGAGGGATAACCGTGTGGTTGAAATAGCTTCAGAAAAAATAGTGCCGGGAGATATGTTGGTTTTGGAAGCAGGAGATATAGTGCCAGCCGACGGACGCCTGATCGAAATAAACCAGTTCCAAACAGATGAATCGGCTCTAACCGGGGAATCTATGCCTGTTGCCAAGACTTTACACACCCTGGAAAAAGGGGTTATTCTCGCCGAACAGGAAAATATGGTATTTAAAGGAACTTCCGTCTTAAAGGGAAATGCCAGGGCAATTGTTACGGCCACAGGGCATTTTACAGAATTAGGCAAAATAGCTTCCCTTGTGGAAACCGCAGAACAAGATGAGACTCCGCTGGAAATAAAATTACAGGGCCTCACGAAAAAACTCATGTGGATTACGGCCGTCCTAACCGCGATATTTTTTATTCAGGGAGTGTTACGAGGTGCTAACCTGTATTTAATTTTAGAAACCGCAATTGCTCTTGCCGTGGCCTCTATTCCCGAAGGGCTTCCTATTGTTGCCACCATTGCCCTTACTTACGGTATGTTACGTATGGCTCGAAAAAATGTACTTATAAAAAAACTGGCATCAGTAGAAACTTTGGGCAGCATCAATATCATTTTTACAGATAAAACCGGAACACTTACAGAAAATAAAATCGAAGCAGGCAAACTAGTGTTTTTTGATGAAACTGTCACCCTCGGAAAAGATGGAAGCGAAAGTTCCGAAATTTGTTCTGCCAAAAATAAATTTGCCCTCGATAAACTTTTTTTAGTATCCATTCTTTGCAACAATGCTGTTATAAAAGCCAAAAGTGAAAACAAAAAGGAATTGGGTGATCCTATTGAAATTGCATTGCTGCATTTCGTAAAAGATAATCATGTACGCGCAAATGAAATAAAAAAACAATATCCTCGATTGGCTGAAGAGGCTTTTAGTTCAGAAACTAAAATTATGGCCACTTTACACAAACAGGAAACCGGATTATTTGTAGCTTCAAAAGGGGCGGTAGAAGAGATCCTTCCTAAGTGCAACTCCTACCTTCATGATTCCAAAGTTGTTCCCCTAACAGCATCAGAACATAGAGTGTTTTCAGAAAAAGCCGAAGCGTTACAGGCAAAAGGTTTCAGACTCCTGGCATTTGCCTATCGTGAAGGAGAAGGAATTTCTTCAGAAACTTATTTGAAGGATTTAACGCTCGTAGGATTTATTGGTTTTGTGGATCCTCCAAGACTTGATATAACCGGCGCCATACAATCCTGCCGCGAAGCAGGTATTAAAGTAATCATGATAACTGGTGATCATCCCGCAACAGCCCTCAACATTGCTGAAAAAATAAAACTTTCCGATTCAGAGAATGTTGTTGTTACAGGTAAAGAGTTAGAAAGTCATCAGTCCGACAAGAAAATTTTAGAGGCCACTATTTTTGCAAGAGTAAATCCGAAACAAAAATTGGATATGGTGAGCCATTATCAAAAAAAAGGAGCTATTGTTGCTATGACCGGCGATGGAATAAACGATGCTCCAGCCTTAAAAAAGGCGAATATCGGCATTGCTATGGGCTTAAGGGGTACACAAGTGGCAAAAGAAACTGCTGCTATAGTATTAAAAGACGATTCCTTTGTTTCCATTGTTGCCGCTATCGAACAGGGACGGGTTATTTTTCAAAATATAAGACGATTTCTGGTCTATTTGCTTTCCTGCAACCTAAGTGAAATACTTATTGTATTCCTTTTTGGTTTTATGAGGCTTTCTTTTTCAATCTTGCCATTACAAATCCTGTTTCTCAACCTGGTAACAGATATTTTCCCGGCCCTGGCACTGGGAATGGGAAAAGGAAATTATTTAATGATGAAAAATTTCCCGAGAAATCCCAAAACCCCAATTATTACCCCCAAAGATTGGATGAACATAGTTATTTATGCCCTTTTATTAACAACCCCAATTGTTGCCACGGTCTGGTATTGCAGACATTTTTTACACTACTCCTCTGTAATCTGTAATAATATTGCCTTCTTGAGTCTTACTTTTGCGCAACTCTGGCATGTGTTCAATTTATCATCGGCAAAACTTTCTTTTATTGCTAACGAAGTAACCAGAAATAAATTCATGTGGGCTGCACTGCTGCTGTGCAACCTGATAGTCGCTACTTTTTATTGGATTAGACCTTTAAAAGCTATATTGGGAATTCAGGATCTCGACCTTACGGTATGGTCAATAATTATAATTATCAGCATCATGCCTGTAATTTTAATTCAAATTTTAAAAAGATGGCTTAAAATAATTGAATAGAAGGAGTAAAAAATAGCAGCTCGGCATTCTAATTATAAAGAAGCCATTTTTCTTTCTTTTTTTTGAAATTTCCAGGAGGAAATTTCTGAATTATAAGTGTGTCTGAAAAAAGATTTTAAAAAGATAATTTTTTTGCTGCTTACAAGCTTATTAAGATTAATTTCAATAAAGAAATCGTTGCCTAAAATTCCAAGTTATGAAAAAGCCATTTTATATATTCCGCTATATGAGCCTAATAGCTGTTTTTGGTTCCCTGATAGGTTCTATCCTACTTTTTTTTATCGGGGGCTGGAAAACCTATAAAGCAATTGAAATAACCTTTTTTAATTACATCCCCGAAGGAAGCGAACATCTGCATTCCACCGATAATGCAACTATATATATCATGAAATCTCTGGACACCTTCCTTATATCAATGGCACTCTTTATCTATGCGTATGGCGTTTTTACTCTTTTTATTCATAGGAAAAACAACACTGGGGATAACGATGTTCTAAAGTGGATCAGTGTCCCAAATATTGGGTATTTAAAATATATACTTTCAGAAGTTATAATTATTATTTTGTTTGTTTTGTTTCTCGAGGTTGTTATTGAAAACATCCATCATTTAAAATGGGAATTTCTTATTATTCCTGTTTCCGTTCTTTTGTTAGCTCTTGCCCTAAAATTTTTAAGGTTGGAAAAACCCTGATTCCTTAGCTGGACTTCGAAATTATTAGTTTTTTGGTTAACTTGAATCAAGAGAAAAATTTATGAAATGGTTAAAATCAGAATTGGAACAAGCGGATATCAATACAAGCACTGGAAGGGGGATTTTTACCCGAGAAAGATGGCGGTTTCCGATTGGTTCGATCATTATCTGAAGTTTTTTGATACCGTCGAGATCAATAACACATTTTATAAAATGGCACAGGCCGAAACTTTTGAAGACTGGAAAGAAGCTGCACCAGAAGGATTCTGTTATGCAATAAAATACAGTCGCTTTGGCACACATCTGAAGAAGCTAAAAGATCCCGAAGGCCATATCTCCTACTTTTTGGATCGTGCCACACACCTCCAGGAAAAATTAGGTCCCGTTCTCGTACAATTACCGCCCGGCTGGAAAAGAAATATTGAACGTCTTGAAGAATTTCTTGCTGTAACTCCCCCAAACTTGCCCTGGGCTGTCGAGATTAGAAATCCTAATTGGTTGTGCGAAGAATTGTTCGTGGTTCTAAGAAAATATAGCTCCTGCCTCGTTTTTCACGATATGATTCAGGATCATCCGAGAGTAATAACGACAGATTGGATTTATCTAAGATTCCACGGAAAAAACTATTCCGGGTCATATTCCGATGAACAACTTTCAAAAGTCGCTGATGAAATTCGTAAGCATAAAGATGAAGGCAGAGATGTCTTCGCCTACTTTAATAATGATCTTGGTGGCCACGCCATCAGAAATGCCCTGACGCTGAAGGAAAAACTGGGCCTTCAAAACCCATAAAGTCACAAGTAAACCATCGGATAAACCCTGGCAAACGAAACTTTTGCATCTGTTTATTCCTTTTGCACGGTTATTTTTGTTTTTTCAATTTTTCATTTTACCAAAAAGAGTCAAAAAAAAGGTTTTTTTTAGGAACTTTACAGGCACGGAATATTTAAATTGCAGCACTCAAGTAAACTAATTTATGAAACCTAATAAAACTGAACTCGCGTCAGACGGGAAGGATTTTTCTTTCTCGAAGACGTCCAGTATTCAACAAATGTTAAATAATGTACCGATCCCGATCTTCAGTTTTAATAAAAAAGGAATAATTTCTTTTACAAACAAAGCCTTTACTGAGCTTAATGAAAAAACTATTTCTCCCGGTACTTCCGTCTTAAAAATTAAACTGAAGTATGAAAATCCCGCCGATCAGAAGTCTTCTGCAAAAGAAACGCCTCTTTCTGCTGTTCTAAATTCCGAGAAACCCGTTTCTAATGTTCAAGTTTTATTTGGGTCTGCCAAACGAAATTTTCTGCTAAATTCCTCTTTTTTAACAGAAGGGAATCAGGAAACTGACGAAATTCAGTGTTGCCTGGTCCCTACCTATTCGGCCGAAGTTGAAGAGATAAAAAATGCCCGGCTCTCTGCAATTGTAGAATCTTCAAACGATGCCATTATAAGTAAAGATCTTAATGGCTACATCAAAACCTGGAATAAGGGAGCGCAGGAAATCTTCAAGTATTCAGAAGAGGAAATGATCGGGAAGCATGTGAGCGTGCTTTTCCCCGAAGACAAGTTGAATGATGAACTCATGATTCTTGAAACCATTAGGAGAGGTGAGCAAATAAAGCATTTCGATACTATTCGTTTAGATAAATATGGAAATGAAATCCCACTTTCTCTCACTATTTCGCCTATTAAAAATTCTCAGGGAAAGATTATTGGGGCTTCAAAAGTGGCCCGCGACATTTCAGAACGATTAAAAGCTGAAAAAAAGCAGGCGC
>JBAVQO010000641.1:0-1521 GCA_049694135.1 Gillisia sp.
GGACTATGGGAAGCATTTAGCCCCGAAAACCGGATTGATTTACAATGGAATTGCTACGCAGGAATATGCAAGGCGGCAGGAGAAAAATTATGGTAGGTTCATCGTTGCTTCTCATTTAAGACCTTCCAAGGGAATACAGGACTTAATAGAAGCAGTGAGTTTACTGGAACCGGGCCTGAAACAAAGGCTTGAAATAAATATTTTTGGGGAAGGCCCAATGGAAGCTGAGTTAAAGGAACTTGTAAAAGGAAAGAATCTTGAAAAACAGATCAGGTTCTGTGGAAGCTCTCCTGAGCTGCCGGGACTTTTTAAAAACTATTCCTATCTGCTGCAGCCTACTTATATGGAGTGTTTCAGCTTATCTATTCTGGAAAGTCTTGCGGCAAATGTGCCGGTTGTTACTACTCCTGTTGGTGGAAACCTGGAAATTATTGCAGACGGCCAAAATGGGTTTATTTTTGCAGCCGGAAACGCGGAACAGCTGGCGGAAATCCTAAAGGGAATCCTTCAGCAGCAAAGAAGTATCTCCGAACCGGTGGATGAATTGATACGGAATCATTATGATCTGGAAAAGATGGTGAAGGAACATTTAGCTCTTTTAGAAGTGCAAAAAGAATAAATTAGCCTCTGCTATGCATATTGCTTTTCTAACCCCCGAATATCCTCACCCTGCCTGTACTTCTTCCGGCGGACTGGGAACCAGTATTAAAAATCTGGCTGAGGCGCTTATAGACAAGGCTGTGGAGGTGAGTGTGGTGATCTATGGCCAGGACCAGGAGAAAAATTTCGTGGAGGAGGGAATAAATTTCTATTTGATAAAGCAAAGAAAGTATAAGCTTGGAGGCTGGTATCTATACCGGAAGTATTTACAAGACGTCCTTAATAAGCTGGCAAAAAGGAAGAAGATCGATATAATTGAAGCACCTGACTGGACAGGAATCACAGCGTTTATGAAATTGGATGTTCCTCTTGTGATACGTATGAACGGCAGTGACGCTTATTTCTGTAAACTTGATGGTAGAAAACAGAAGTGGAAGAACAGATTATTCGAGGGTGATGCCCTGAAGAGGGCTGATAGACTTGTTTCAGCCAGTAAATTCACAGCGGAGATTACTGAAGAGATTTTTCACCTTCAAAAGGAAATTAAAGTAATTCCCAACAGTATTGAGGTTCAAAGCTTCAGTCCGGAATTTAAAGAAACATCAGGTTCGGACATCTTATATTTTGGTACTATAATCCGAAAAAAGGGAGTTTTGGAACTTGCGGAGGTGTTTAACCAGGTGATCAGAAACAAACCAGAGGTACGCCTCACTTTCTTAGGAAAGGATAGTAGAGACATATTCCAAAAGAAATCTACTTTAGAGTTGTTCAAACAAAGATTGATTCCAGCGGCCCTTAAGAATTTTCACTATCTCCAAGAGGTGGATTATTCAGGAATAAAAGAACACTTACAGAAAACTGATGTGGTAGTATTGCCTAGCTTTGCGGAAGCTTTACCTATGACCTGGCTTGAAGCGATGG
>JBAVQO010000642.1:0-3748 GCA_049694135.1 Gillisia sp.
GCCATCCTCATTTTTAAGATAACCAGACTGCAAATTATTTACTTCAAGCAGTTTGGCCTTAGACAGCAGATCTTCGCCTATAACCTCTTCTACCGTTTTACCCGCAAACGATTTGTAACTGGGGAATTTTTTGCGCAATAAACTGCTTAATTGATCGGAAAGTTCATCTAAACCATCCAATGTGTAATATTTTCCATCTTTTTCTGAAGCCAAAATCGTTTCTGTAGAACCATTCTTATCGAAGTCTGAATAATACATTTTTAAAGGAAATTTATCTGAAGCTTCGAATTTGGTATTGGTTCCCCAATTACCCAGAAGATAATCCAGGTCTCCGTCTCCATCAATATCAAAAGGAATGATGCTTTGCCATAGCCCGTTTTCCTTTTGATCTAAAAGATCCTCTTTTTCGAGTTTTCCGTGGTTGTTTCTGAAAAATTGAGGCGACATCCACTCTCCCACCACGATTAAGTCTTCCCATCCATCATTATCGAAATCGGTCCAAACGGCATCGGTTATCATTCCGGCGTTTTGTAATTGATCATTTTTAACCACTGTAAAAGTTCCTTTTTCATTAGAAAACAAATAGGAATTTGGAATTTTTCCGAAGTCATAAGAAACCGCATTGCTTCCTATAAAAAGATCTATATCGCCATCTTTATCGTAATCTGCAGGTTTTATGACTGAAGAGTTCTCGTAAAGCTCGGGGAAAGCGGCCTGAGTAAAAGAATTATCCTTCTTTAGCCATAAACCGTCCAACAAAGGTTTCATTTTTCCATAGAAATTCCCGCCGGCAGTACCGATTAGTAAATCGTTATTCCCGTCGTTATTAAAATCGGCAATCGCTGCAGAAACATCTTCATTTATAGAATCCTTTAAAATATTTGGATGTTTTTTAAGCACAAAACAAGTATCTCCTTCTTCATAAATTGCTGAAGGAAAATATTTTGAACTCCCAAAGTAAATATCGTTTTTACCGTCGTGATTTAAATCGCCGATCACTGTAGCCGGACCGCGATCTGAGACTTTATAAGGAATAAGTTTCTGGGCGTTAAAGTCTACGTAATTATCTTCGGTATGTATAAAATTGATCCCGAGATTTCCGACGGTTCTTTGGAATAATTTTTTTGACTCCTTTACAGGTGTATAAATATAAGCCAGTTTTTTTCCGTCAGGAACAACTTTCAGGGTCTGATTGGTGTTTACGTTTCGGATTACCTGAAATGAATTATCCGGCCATACCACTACCAACGAATCTACCACTGAAGTATTTTTGTAGCCAAAAAACAGGGTAGGCTCAGATGATGACTGAAATCCACGGGTAGTAAAAAGTTCTTTAAACTGAAGACCTTCTTTTGAATAGGAGAAGACTTTGGCACCAATAGCGAACGGATTTTTACCTGCTGCTTTAAATTGGATCTTCAGAAAATTCTGTCCGTGAGTATTGTTTATGTAAACCGAAGGCGGAACATTAATATTATTGGTTATAATGTCTAAATCGCCATCATTGTCTAAATCGCCGTAGGCCGCACCGGTAGATATAATTGTGTCTTTAGAAATCCAGCTGCCGGACATATCCTGAAAACGTGTATGACCTTCGCCTTTAAAAATATAGTTATGAACATTGCCCGAGGGCATCATACCAAGAGCTTTTTTATCTACAAGCTTGGTCTTATTCATTTTATTACGAATATGATCGTTGGAGACGAACTTTATATAATCCAGATCGTTGGGGCGTCTGGGAATCCCGTTGCTGATGAATAGATCCTGTTCTCCATCCAGATCATAATCTCCAAACAATGCGCTCCAGCTCCAATCGGTAGCTGCAACCCCGCTCATTAAGGCAGTTTCGGCAAAGTATTTCCCGTTTTCATTCACCTGCAACATATTTCGGGTAAACTGATAATTATAGCCCAAATGTTCGATTCTCATTTTCTGCATCTGATAATTGTCATCAGCCATACTGGATTGCAGCACTTTTTCATCTTCAGGCAACATATCCAGCGTCATGATATCAGGATATCCATCATGATTTATATCGGCAATATCGTTACCCATGGAAAACCGGCTGGTGTGCCCAAAATAATTTTTTAAACTCTCTGTAAAGGTGCCATCATGATTATTCAGGTAATAGTAATCGTCTTCATGAAAATCATTACCCACGTAGATGTCGGGCCACCCATCCTGATTTAGATCAGAAATTGCGATTCCCAGGCCATAGCCGTTTACACCGCCGTAAATTCCCGCTTCCTCGCTTACATCTTTGAATTTATCGCCATCGTTGCGTAGCAACTTATCGCCGGTGGAGTAATTTCGTTTGTTGCGCAAGGATGCATTTCCGAAGGAATCCTGAGTATGAACGGCGTGGTTAAGCAAATATAAATCCAGGTCGCCATCGTTATCATAATCGAAAAATGCCGCTGAAGAGCTGTAGGAATCGAAATCAAGACCATACTTTGCAGAACTTTCTGTAAAGGTATTATCTCCATTATTGATATATAACTCGTTATGACCGTTAAAGCCATTTATTCCCACCACAGCACATACGTAAATATCTAAAAGACCGTCCCCGTTAACATCGCCCATTATCACTCCTGTATTCCAGGTACTTTCGCCCTCGATTCCGGCTTTTTGAGAGATATCTTCAAATTTCAGATTTCCTTTATTTAGATAAAGCTTATTTTTAACCTGATTTCCGGTGAAAAAAACATCGGGCAGACCGTCATTATTTATATCCCCAATGGCCACCCCTCCTCCATTGTAAAAGTACAGGTAATCAAGAATGTTCTGGTCCTGAGTTTCGGTGAGTTTATTATTAAAGGAAATTCCTGATTCCTGCGGTGAAAGAATGTGAAACAATGGTTTTTCTTTTTTCCCGCAACCCAAAACCATAAAACTTAAAGCAATATATAAAAAGCTATTTTTCATCTATTTTGAAGATCCTGGGTTTTTCATTATTAATCGCTGCAATAAGAAAAGTATTGCCATTGCGGTCTTTAAATTTCTTGATGTGTTTTACCTCTTCCTTTATTGAAAACCCGCTGGTGGTATAGTCCTGCCATTTAAAACCAAGCTTGCCATCGCCCAGCAAAACGTTCCCGTAGCTGGCATCCAGACGGGAAAATTGAGGTTTAAATTCAAAATTGTTTCCTGCCATGACCAAATCCAGGTTTCCATCACCATTTATATCAGAACAATTTACCCCGCAAACACAGGACATTTGCACTCTACCGGGTAATTTCTTAATACTGTATTTCCCGTTGCCGTCATTAACCGCAATTACTGTCTCCTGTACTTTTCCGGATTTCATTATGGAATTTTTGAAAATTTCGGGAGAAAAAAGTTCATCAATAGATTTTACAGAATATTCTGAAGCTTTTAAATTTTGTTTTTTAAGTGAAGACATTTGCGCGGTAAGATCTTTCTGCATGGCAATAGGCATATCTCTTCCGTTTATATTTCTGGTAACAATCTGTTCGATAGTTCCATTGTTATCGAAATCGTTGATCCACATCCTCATAGGATGTTCGGGAGAAGCCTGATAAGGAGTGTTACTGCCTTTGTTTCCTAAAATAAGGTCCATATCCCCATCTTTATCGAGGTCTGCGATTTCTACGGAATTCCACCATCCGGAGAGGCTGGAAAGGTTTGTTTTATCTTTTACAAGTCTACGGCCGTTGTTTAAGTAGATATTGGGAGTTCCCCACTCTGAGACGGTCACAAGGTCTTTCTTTCCATCTCCGTTCATATC
>JBAVQO010000643.1:0-4728 GCA_049694135.1 Gillisia sp.
CTTTTAAACATTCTTCGTAATCCTTAAGGATTCCATCTGATCCGGGAATACAGGGAACTCCGGCAGCCATCATAGTAGCTCTTGCAGAGGCCTTGTCACCCATTTTATCGATCATTTCGGGGCTGGCGCCAATAAATTTTACACCGTGCTCCGAACAAATTTTTGAAAACTTGGAATTTTCGGAAAGGAATCCGTATCCGGGATGAATAGCATCGGCATTGGTAATTTCTGCCGCTGCCATGATATTCGAAATTTTTAAATAGGAGAGATTACTGGGAGGAGGACCTATACACACCGCTTCATCTGCAAACCGTACGTGCAAACTGTCGGCATCGGCAGTAGAGTACACCGCAACGGTCTTTATTCCCATTTCACGGCAGGTTCTAATTACGCGCAGGGCTATTTCACCTCTATTGGCAATCAATATTTTTTTAAACATAACTTTATTTTTTTAACCCTAAATCAGTAATAGAATAATCACCTGAAAAAGGGAGCGGTTATGATGGATCGATTAAAAACAATGGCTGATCGAACTCTACCGGTGAAGAATCGTCTACCAATACTTTCACTATTTTTCCGGAGACTTCGCTCTCGATCTCATTAAAGAGTTTCATAGCCTCGATCACACAAAGTACATCGCCTTCTTTTATGGTATCGCCCACTTCCACGAAAACAGATTTATCGGGAGAGGGTTTTCTGTAGAAAGTTCCAATAATAGGAGATTTTACAGTAACATATTTAGAATCTTCGTCAGCTGATTTTGCTTCGCTTTCTCCGGAACCTGAAGATTGTTGTTGAGCGGGTGCAGGTGCCTGTTGTTGTGCTTGTTGTGGCATTTGGGGCATTTGTGCTCCCATAGGCATTTGCTGAATATAGGTAGTTTCCTTTTCTTCAGTTCCTGTTTTAATGGTGATTTTTATATCATCCATCTCAAGTTTTACCTCACTGGCGCCTGATTTCGCGACAAACTTGATTAAATTCTGAATTTCTTTTAAATCCATAATATGTAATTGTTGTTTATTAAGAATTATAGGCCCATTTCAAATAGATGGATCCCCAGGTAAATCCGCCTCCAAAAGTAGCGAAAATAATGTTATCTCCTTTGTGGAGCTTGTTTTCAAAATCGTTTAGCAGAAGAGGAAGCGTTGCTGAAGTAGTGTTTCCGTATCGTTCAATATTCATAAGTACCTTTTCCTGGTCCAGCCCCATCCGATTGGCGGTGGCATTCACGATTCGCTGATTGGCCTGGTGGGCAACCAGCCAGTTTACGGTATCCTTATTCAGGTTATTTCGTTTCATGATCTCCTCGCTCACATCGGCCATATTGGAAACAGCAAATTTAAAGACTGTTTTTCCATCCTGCGTAACGAAATGCAGTTTTTTTGCCACGGTAACTTCTGTTGGTGGCATTAAGGAGCCTCCCGCCTCTATTTTTAAGGATTCTCTTCCTATCCCGTCGCTTCTTAAGATTTCATCCTGTAATCCTAAGCCTTCGGTATTGGGTTCAAAAAGAGCCGCTCCGCCTCCATCTCCAAAAATGATGCAGGTAGTTCTGTCGGTATAATCTATAATAGAAGACATTTTATCGGCGCCGATTAAAAGAACTTTTTTGTATCTCCCGGACTCGATATAAGCAGCCGCCGTAGACATTCCGTATAAGAATCCTGAACAGGCCGCTTGTAAATCGTAGGCAAAGGCATTAGTGGCGCCAATTTCGGTAGCCACGTATACGGCCGTAGAGGCCACGGGAAGATCGGGAGTAGCTGTTGCCAGCAATACAACGTCTATTTCTTTTGGGTCAAGCTGCGACTTTTCAATTAAATTTTGTGCCGCTTTTATGGCCAGATATGAAGTTCCTTTTTTAGGGTCTTTAAGAATATGGCGCTCTTTAATCCCGGTTCTTGTAGTTATCCATTCGTCATTCGTATCAACCATTGTTTCCAACATCTTATTGGTCAATACATCCTCGGGTACGTAGCCACCTACAGCGGTAATTGCTGCCGTGATTTTATTCATAAAAATTTGAATTTAAAAACACCAAATTTTAGGGATTTCCTAATTTTGGAATAAGAAATGTACTAAAATTTCTTCGAAACGGGGTGCAAATTAAGGCCTTTTTAGGACTTATTCAACTTAAAGCAAAAAACTCCCACCAGGTGAGAGTTTATAACTTTTAGAATTTGCCTTAACTAGGCTTCTACTTCTTCCGTATTGTCGATTAACACCTGGCCACGGTAGTATAATTTACCTTCATGCCAGTGGGCTCTGTGGTACAAATGCGCTTCTCCTGTGGTAGGATCTTTGGCAATTTGCGGAACAGAAGCCTTAAAATGGGTTCTTCTTTTATCTCTTCTGGTTTTAGAGGTTTTTCTCTTAGGATGTGCCATTGCTACGTATTATTTATCGTTTAATAAGTTTTTTAATTTATTCCACCTGGGGTATATATCGTCCCCGGAGGTTTGTTCATCATTTTTATGAGCCTTATCGGGACTCAATTCTTCTAATTTTTTAAGCACTTCGCTTTTTAAACTTCCATCTTTTACACCGGGATGGATTCTTTTAAGTGGGACCGACAATACAATTAACTCATATATATATTGCGCCACATTTATCTGAAACTCCCCGTGTGGAAGAATAAGCAATTCTTCATTGTCATCATTGAATTCATCTCCAAATTTAACTACCAAAAACAACTCCCCGTTTACCGGCTGGTCGTAGGGTTCGTTGGTAAGATCGCAATTTACGTTCACCGAACCGCTGGCACGAAAAGTAAGTTCCATCATAGTGGGCTTTTTTTCAAGCACCAAATGAAGTTTTACCTGTGCGCTGTTAAATTCGTCGTATTCAAAATGTTCAAAGAACTCATTATCAATTATGTACTCAAACTCGTGCTTTCCTGGTTTCAATCCCACAAAAGGAATTGTAAACGCTGCTAATTTCCTCATAACATCTTCGAATTTCGAGCGCCTTGCCCTTTGGGAAAGGCAGGCGCAAAGATATAAATTATAATTGATCTACAGTTCTTTATAAACAAATTTTTGTTTATATCTTTTTACCCTGCTTTTTCAGAGGGTTTTTGCTGAGTTTTTTATACTCTTTTCGCGTCTTGAAGATTTCAATTGCCTTAAAAACAGCTTCTTTAAAGGAGTTTATATTCGCTTCATTTTTTCCTGCGATCTCGAAAGCTGTTCCGTGGTCGGGCGAGGTTCGAACTTTTCGAAGTCCCGCGGTAAAATTAACTCCCTCTCCAAACGAGAGCGTTTTAAAAGGGATAAGCCCCTGATCATGATAAGAAGCGATAACAGCATCAAAATTTTTGTAATTTTTTGTGCCGAAGAAGCTGTCGGCAGCGTAAGGTCCGTAAACAAGATGTCCTTTTTCTCTAATCTTCTGAAGAGTGGGCTTTAGAATGGTTTCATCTTCCTTTCCTATCAGTCCGTTATCACCACTGTGAGGATTTATTCCCAATACCGCGATTTTTGGCTTTTCTATCCGAAAATCCTGTTGAAGTGTTTTTTGAATGGTCGCAATTTTCTTTTCAATCAGTTCCGGGGTAATAACATTGGCAATATCCTTAAGAGCTACATGATCTGTAAAAAGCCCTATTCTTAAAGAATTGGTTATCATTAACATTAAACTATCGCCTTCCAGTTCTTTGGCCAGATAATCGGTATGGCCCGGAAACTTAAACTTTTCAGACTGGATAGTGTTCTTGTTTATGGGGGCGGTTACCAATACGTCTATTTCATTATTTTTCAATGCCTGGGTGGCAGCTTCCAGAGATTTAAAAGCGTATTCTCCAATTTTTGGATCTCCCTCTCCAAAGTTTATTGAGACATTTTCTTTCCAGACGTTAATCACATTTACCTTCCCGTCAATCGCATTTGCAGCGGTATCTATTCCCTGGAAATTAAGGGAAAGATGGAAATGTTTTTTAAGAAAATTCAGCGTCTTTGCAGAAGCAAAAATAACAGGAGTGCAAAAATCGAGCATCCGGGAATCATCGAAAGTTTTTAAAACGATCTCGCCGCCAATGCCATTTAAATCTCCAATACTTATTCCCAGTTTGATCTTTTTGGCTGCCTTCATAAAAATCCCTTTTTTTATTTCTACTTTTACACTGCAAAGGTAAGAATAATACATACATATGTTTACGGGAATTATAGAAGAACTGGGGCAGGTAAAAGAATTGAAGCATGAGCAGGAGAATTTAACTCTCACGATTTTAGCAAAAATTGCTTCAGAATTAAAAATAGATCAGAGTGTCGCACACAATGGAGTGTGTCTAACAGTAACCGAAGTGAATCATGACAGTTATAAAGTGACCGCTATTAAAGAAACTCTTTTAAAAACCAATTTAAACGAACTTCAGAAAGGAGATTTGGTAAATCTGGAACGCGGCATGAAACTGGGAGCCAGACTGGATGGGCATATTGTTCAGGGCCACGTGGACCAAACAGGGATTTGTAAAGATGTAAAAGAAGAAAATGGAAGCTGGATCTTCACCTTTTCATACGACAACACTTACAACAATGTGACTATCGAAAAAGGCTCTATTACCATTAATGGCGTGAGTTTAACGGTAGTCGATTCTAAAAAAAATACTTTTAGTGTCGCCATTATTCCCTACACTTTTGAGCATACCAATTTTAAAGATTTAAAAGTCGGAGAAATTGTAAACCTGGAATTTGATGTGATAGGAAAGTATGTGAAGAGACTTTTGGCGCA
>JBAVQO010000644.1:0-1929 GCA_049694135.1 Gillisia sp.
ATCATCCATTGTTCGACAAAAGAGAATCTGCTATTTATTGTATTTCATCTTTCAACCTTGATCAGGCAAGGCTTGATCGGTTAAAAGAAAAATTTTTTAATATACCCAACACCGAGCAACAGATTCAATTATTAAAGTATATGGATAGAATCACAGAAGAAAAGGATATAGATTTTTATAAAAATCTTCTGTATACGGCCAATGACATTATAAAATTAAGCGCCGCCGAAATTCTGTGGAACAGTGGACATGTTGAAGAAGTGCAGGAATTCTATTATCATCAGTACACAAAAGAGCCCGTCCAGGTATGATTTTATTTTTAAATTTTAGCCCCAATCCTTATTATTTCTACTCAGCGTATTATCTTGCTAATGCCTTCTTCTTCATCTACGGACTTGCTTTGATTACCATTTATGTTTTCGGAATTATTTTATCTAACCGTGCGGTTGTGAGAAATAAAAGACGATCCCATTTCCTTCAGGTTAACGACATTGTTGCTGCTACCGATATTCCTTCGGTTACCCTTGTTGCACCTGCTTATAATGAAGGCTTAACCATTGTTGAAAATGTAAAATCTCTGCTCTCTATTCAATATCCTTTCTATGAACTGATTATAGTAAATGACGGGAGTACAGATAATACTATGGAGCTGTTGATAGAAAAATACGAGCTTGAACCTCACGAAGCTACGTTTGTAACTCAGCCCATTCCTACTGCTACGGTAAACAAGATTTACAAAAGTCGTAAAACCCAATATCGGTATCTTACAGTAATTGAAAAAAACAACGGCGGCCGGGCGGATGCTTTAAACGCAGGAGTAAATTCTGCAACCACCGAATTAGTGCTCTGTACCGATGCAGATTGTATTATAGAGCAGGATGCTCTAATAAAAATGGTGCGGCCTTACCTGGAAGAAGGAAACCAGGAAATTATTGCATGTGGAGGTGCCATTGGTATAGCGAACGATTCTCTGGTAGAAAACGGAGTGCTAAAAGAACTAAGGCTGCCTTCAGATTTGGTTCCTATGATTCAGGTGGTAGAATACATACGCGCATTTTTAATAGGAAGAATGGGATGGGGCGAAATTAACGGGTTGATGTTGGTGTCGGGTGCCTTTGGAATGTATCCCCGGTCCAGAATGATCGAAGTGGGCGGATTCAATGCAAAAACAGTAGGTGAAGATCTTGAGTTGTGCATACGAATGAGAGCCCATATGGAAAAAATTAAAAAACCATACAAAGTGGTATATGTGCCTGAAACGCTTTGTTGGACGGAAGCTCCACCCGATTATGAAGTTTTTATTAAACAAAGAGACCGATGGGCCAGGGGGTTGTGGGAAACTATGAGCCTTCATAAATATATGTTCCTGAATCCAAAATATCGAAACATGGGAATTTTCTTCTTTCCCTATTGGCTTATTTTTGAATTTGGAGCTCCTTTAGTTGAATTTTTTGGAATTATCGCCATTCTTCTTTTCGGATATCTGGGACTTATTAACTGGCACAATGCCGTCCTGATCTTTGCAGCAGTGTACTTATTTGGGTGTATATTTTCAACTACCGCAATTTTCTTCTACGTAAAGAGTTTTAAACACTATTCTACTCCCAAACAGGTAGTTGAACTGTTGCTGGCTACTTACCTGGAACCTTTTTTATATCACCCGGTACTTGTTTTTGGGCAGATAAAAGGATACTACAAGAAGTTATTCCGAATAAAATCGGGCTGGGGCACCATGAACAGGCGTGGATTTAAATCGGCTTCTAATCCTTAGGAATCTAAAATCGATACCTGTATCCCGCGGTCGCAATAAACTGGTTTCCTCTGCGATTACTCGTTATATCTTCAAATAACAAGCCGGCACCTATTTGGAAAATGTGGTGAATTCCGAAGGTCTTGTTTATTCCCAGATTGGTATAATAAGCATTAAGA
>JBAVQO010000645.1:0-2704 GCA_049694135.1 Gillisia sp.
GTCATCGGCTCCCTCGTGTACAATAATAGAATGACCTAAAATATCTTTGTTAGAATCTCCACAACCAATACACCATTCATTGGTAGTCATGGTTATGGTTCCGTGGCCATCTTTGTCTACATCAAAATTACCGATATCTCCTTTATGATAGCCGTCTGCACTTCCCCATTTCCCGTGTTGTTCATTGGTAGGATTCCAGTGTCCACCGGCAGAACTTCCATCGTCTGCAGAACAATCTGCATTTTCGTGAATGTGGATGGCATGCATTCCCTGAGATAAACCGTCGATGGTAGCATTCATAGTTACCTCTCCGTTTTCTTCAGTAAAAACCACGTTTCCAGAAAGATTACTTCCGCTAACGGGTTGCAGAGTTACCGATACTTTTTTGGTGGAATCCTGCATTTTTTGGTTGTTGTCCATTTGTGATATGGAATCTGAATTCATGTCAGTATTCATATCGTTATCCTCATTTTTGTTGTTGTCTTTACAGCTTCCCAAGATCAGGGCGCTAAAGAGTAAAAATGTTAAGCTTAAACGTTTCATAATTTGTTCGATTAGTTTTTTCACAAAAAATTTGTCTAACTAAAGTACAGGGAATCTAACTTTTCACCAAAGATTTAAGTATTGCTTAACAGAAGCACGCGTATTTTCACGATTTATTACGTCTTTTCCGGGGTTTCGAGGGTGGTTATTACCTGAGTCGTGGTTCTTAAGGTTTTATGAACGGGGCATTTTTCTGCAATCTCGAGTAATTTTTTTTTCTGAACATCATCGAGATCTCCCTTTAAAATCAGGCTGCGTCTAAAGGTATCTATCCTGGCATTTTCATTCTCGCATTGAAGACAGTCTGCCGCATAATCTTTGTCATAATCTACATGAGTCTCTACACTTTCCAGCGGCCACTCTTTGCGTCTGGCATACATTTGCAGCGTCATGGAGGTACAGGCTGCTAGTCCTGCCGAAACGAATTCGTAGGGAGAAGGACCAAAGTTTTCTCCTCCTGCTTTTTCGGGTTCATCGGCGGTCAGGTTGTGAATTCCTGCTTTCATTCGTGTAGTATAGCCTTCTTTCCCCAGGAAAGCCACTACCTGATGTTTGGAAGTCAATTCTTTAATCGTAGGAATATCTACGTAGCGGTATGCCCAACTTCCAATTACTTCTCCTGCATATAAAGAATCCCGGGTTTTGGACAGCAAATGATCTGCCCCATCCAGAGAAATAAAACTTTTTGGATGATGAGCTGCCATGTACAATTCTTCCGCATTTTTAATGTCTACAATTTTGTCCTGAGGAGATTGCAGGAATAAAAACGACTTTTTTAGTTCGGAAACCTGTTGCAGCAGGTTACTTTCATTCAGGTCTTCAAGAAACTGCTTTTTTATGTTGAAACTCCTGTTTTGTATGGTTACGCTTGCTTTTCCGGTTTTTTCGATCTCTTCAAATTTATCTTTAAACAGATGTTTTACGTGTAAAACCGAAGAGGGAGCCGCAATAGTGGCAACTGCGGTTACTGAGGTAATCTCTTTTGAAGCAAAAAGAACTGCTGCCCCGCCTAAAGAATGTCCAACAAGAAGAGTGGGGGCCTTGTAATTTTTTTCCAGATACGAAGCGGCGGCCAATATATCTTCTACATTTGCCGAAAAATTGGTGTCAGCAAAATCTCCTTCACTCTCACCTAATCCTGTAAAGTCGAATCTTAAGACGGCAAATCCTTTTGAAGTGAGGGCACTGCTGATGTTTTTTACAGCAAAGTAATTTTTGTTGCAGGTAAAACAATGAGCAAAAATGGCAAAATTATGTGCGTTCCTATCCAGGGGAAGTTCCAGGTAGCCGGCAAGCTCGTCTCCCTGTTTATTCTGAAAATTGATTTTTTTATAGTTCATCTTCTGTCTCGATTAGAATTTTGAAGATAAAAGAATTTTGGGCATAAAAAAAGCTGCCCGAAGAGAGCAGCTACAGAAAATGTTAGGGTATTTTACTATTTATTTAATTCCTTAATCCTGATGTTACGAAAGGAAACCTGATTTCCGTGATCCTGCAAGGCAATATGTCCGGTTTTGTTTTCCGCAAATCCTTCCCAACCCTTAAACTTGGAATTTTCAACCATTTTGTCCCATTCTTCTCCCTGCAGAGGAAATTGTTCAATTTCGGTTCCATTCATAGTTACCGTCCCCTGGTTTTTTTCATGATCAATGGTGATTTCTACCTTATTCCATTCTCCAACCGGCATGGTCACATCTTCTTTAGGCGGTACCATATCGTAAAGCGCTCCTGCCTGTCTGCGTTCCCCCACTTTAGCATCCGGATGGTTCTTATTGTCCAACACCTGAATTTCGGGGCCGGTTAAATAAGGCTCGTGATACGCCGTATCTTCCTGAACCGCCCACATGATGCCGCTGTTTCCGGCGTGGGAAATTTTCCATTCCAGCGATAGAACGAAATCGGTATATTCATTTTTGGTTATTAAATTCTCGCTATGTTCTCTTTCCCCTTCTGAAGGAGTAAATACAAGAGCACTATCCTTGATCTGCCATTGATCTGAAATGGAGTCCTGATTATATGCCTTCCAATGATCGAGGTTTTGACCATCAAAAAGAACAGTCCAGTCGCTTTCGGTAGAATCCTTCATTTGCTGGTTCGTTTGCATCTCTTCTGAAGAGTGCTCGTTTTTCTTATTGTTGTTACAGCCAATGGCCATTAGAGC
>JBAVQO010000646.1:0-1856 GCA_049694135.1 Gillisia sp.
GTGCTGGCTTTTGACGATATGAGTCCTAAGAAAGACCAGGGATATTTTGCCGATGGCATCAGTGAGGAGATTTTGAACTATCTGGCTAAAAACCCCGATCTCGAAGTAATCAGCCGTAATTCCTCCTTTTATTTTAAGGATAAGAAAGCCACCACCAAAGAAATCGGGCAGAAGCTAAACGTGAATTATCTGCTGGAAGGCAGCGTTCGCAAGGCGGGCGATATGGTACGGATCACCGCGCAGCTGATCAATATTACCAGCGGAGCCCATATCTGGTCTGAAACCTACGACCGCAAACTCGATGATATCTTTAAGATACAGGATGAGATTGCCGATGCGGTAAGCAAAAAACTGGAGGCAAGCCTGCTAGGGGAAAAAATCAAAGAAACCAATCCCGAAACTTACACGCTTTTTCTTAAAGCCAAACATTTGTATGAGCAGTTTACGGACGAATCTTTAGTTAAGGCTTTGGCTTTACTTAAAGAGGCAAGTAGTATTGATCCTGATTATGCTCCTGTCTGGACATTAATGAGTTCTATCTATTTTCAGCAGGGTTTCGCCTCTCCTAATTTACCTAAGGAAGAAGCTTATACGCGGGGATTAGGGGCAGCAAAAAAGGCAGTGGAAATAGATCCCGAATATGCCAAGGGTTATATTGAGCTGGCAAGATGGGCTATGAATCAATTCAAATTTGAAGAAGCAAAGACCAATGCGGAAAGAGCAATAGAATTGGCCCCTGGTAATGCCGATATACTACGCAGAAAAGGATTGCTGACTTTTGACTCACTGTCACAAATAATAGAGGATAATTATAAAGCACTGAAACTGGATCCTTTATTATATGTTATTCATTTCAATTTAAGCTTGTTCTATTATTGGAAGGGTGAAAATGAGGAAGCCTTAAAACAAATGAAGATCTATGAAGAATATCAGCCAGGTACCACTACTGTGAATAGCATGAAAGCTCTTATATTATTAAAGCTGGAAAGGACCGAAGAAGCTAAAAAAGAACTAAAGAACGAGATTGATCCTTTTTGGAAATCTTATGGCGAAATCAAAACCTTTTATCAGACCGGACAAAAACAGGAGGCTTCTAAAATGCTGAAAGAGTTTATAAAAGATTATCCTACAGAATATGCCAACTTTGCCGATATCTATGCGTTTATGGGTGACCGGGAAAAGACCTTCAAATGGCTGGAAAAAGCGGTGGAAATAAAAGATCCTACCTTAACCGCAGTTTTGTACTTTCCTGCTTTTAAAAAATTTCATGATGATCCCCGCTGGCAGCAGTTATTGGAAGAGATGGGAGTCCCTGAAGAAAATGGTATTCCCGGCTACAAGAAATCATAAGTATGGATTTGAAAAATTACTTTAAAGAGTTAAAAAGGCGTAACGTTTTTAAAGCGGCTTTGGCTTACCTGGTGGTAAGCTGGATTGTTATTCAGGTAATTTCCATCCTTTTTCCATTGTTCAAAATTCCAGGAGCCTTTCAAAAGGGAATTGTGATCGTTCTTGCGGTAGGTTTTCCTGTATGGCTGATCTTTGCCTGGATCTATGAACTTACTCCCGAAGGCTTAAAAAAGACTGAAAAAGTAACCTCTCACGAATCTATAGCTACCGAAACCAGTAATAAATTCAGCAAACTTATTATCGGGGCCCTTTTTGTTGCCATTGTTTTACTGGGAGCCAATCTTTATTTCGGGTTTTCAAAAAATGATACTTCTGCTCAACCTGATCAGAAACTGTTGGCTGAAAATACAGCTCCCGACAAGTCCATCGCCGTACTGGCTTTTGAAAACATGAGTCCCGATAAGAATCAGGAGTATTTTTCCGACGGGATTAGCGATGAGATCTTA
>JBAVQO010000647.1:0-2601 GCA_049694135.1 Gillisia sp.
GCAAAAGCAGGGGCTACTTACGTTTCGCCCTTTATAGGAAGATTAGATGATATTTCTACAGACGGCCTTAATCTTATTGCAGAAATACGTCTTATTTACGATAATTATGCCTTTGATACCCAGATACTGGCGGCTTCCGTTAGGCATACAATGCATGTAATAGACTGTGCAAAATTAGGAGCCGATGTTATGACGGGCCCACTTTCTTCTATCGAAGGGTTGTTGAAGCATCCTCTTACCGATATTGGACTACAGAAATTTCTTGAGGATTATAAAAAGGGAAATAGCTAAGAGTTTATAGCTAAACCGAAGATGAAATAAAAATGGGTGACGAATTTTTCGCCACCCATTTTCTATAGTAGGGATAGATCAATATTCACTATTTATAAACTCCAGGATTTTGTCTTCAAATTCAGGAGAATTTAACTGTGCATCTTCCTGTTTTATCACGCCGTGAGGATCGATAAAAATGAGTTTATTTATGTAATTTCTAAGCAAATCTTCGTTGATCCTTATTTGTGCCAGCCGAAATTCCTGGTCGCTTGCATAATGATTATTTTCTATGGCATGAAGCCAATCCTGGTTCTGATTTTTATCGACATTAACCCCAATAAATTCCACTTCAGGATATTTTATTTTCAAGTTTTGAATGACTTTATGCTGCCAGAGATGGTGAGCCGGGTAATTCACCGACCAGGGGTAAATTACCACCGGCTTTTTGGTAATGTTCTTTAATAAAACCGTATCCTGTTTGGTATTAATAAGTTGAAGGTTTCCAATATTATTGCCGGGCAACAGACTCTGCTGAATAATCGCCATCTGCGTTAATTGGTCCTTTTGTTCTCCCGAATAATTTATTTTAGCAAGAGTGTCCAACACTCCGCGAATATTCTCTTTGGTATGGGCAAAAATAATTCCCTGTGCTGCCAATCTGTTTAAAAAATTGTTCCGGATATTCTGGTTTTGAATAAGAGAATCCACTAACATAATTCTTCTTATAATATTGTTATAATTATTCAGATTATAGCATTCCCGGTCTTTAATATTGTGCTGCTCGCAGTACTCCACAGATTTCGTTCGCAGATAATCATCTATGAAATTCAGGTATAAATAATAATCCTGAAGATTTTTATTGTTAAAGGAAATGTTGTCCCGGTAATCATCAAAATCTGCCGGAATATCTTTGGTGTACTGATGATAATATTTGCGAATCAGAAACAGATAGCGCTCCCGAAGATCATAAAATTCATAATTTATGGCAGTATTGGCCAGTTGAAAGAAATCTTCAGAAAACTGATATTTCTCTTTTAGCTTATTAAGCTGGGAACGCCTATATTCTCTAATAGAATCAGTTTTTTTAGCAAATTCTGAAGGTTTCGTTTTGTAATAGGAAAGAATAAGATCGTTATTCTTTTGGTTCAGAAGGTAAAGATTGGTTAAAAAGTTACTTTTTTCGGCACCTCTTCCGCTGAAGTTGATGGATTCATCAAAAGAAAAGGTATTTAAATATACCATAATACTGTCGCCTTTTTCAAGATATACCATCTGGTTTTCTGGCGGATGTTTAAACATCATAAAGCCGGCGCCCGCTGTTTTTTTTAAAATTCCCCCAAATTCATTGTTTTTGTTAAGCGGAAGGGTGTCCAGGTTTTTTCCGTCTTTAGAAATAATCACATATTTACTGGTGGGATTAGCGATTTGACCTCCAATATAAATATCATCTGAATTTTCTGCATCCTGATTACATGAGAAAAGAAAAAAGGATAGAAGTAATAACAAGAATAAAGAAACTCTCATTTCGGTAGAAACAGCAAAGCGTTAAAAATGTTAACAAATATAGCGGGTGGGATTTTTCGGGGATGTTAAGCCATAGTTAAAAGCATTATTTAAAACGTTAATCTTTCACAAATTGAGCAATAATGGTTATTTTTGCGCCCAATTTGAAAAATAAAAAATAGATATGTTATCAGTTTCTAACCTTTCGGTGCAGTTCGGGAAAAGAGTGTTGTTTGATGAGGTAAATACCAGTTTCACGCAAGGGAACTGCTACGGAATTATCGGGGCCAACGGGGCAGGGAAATCTACGTTCTTAAAAATCCTTTCCGGTAAATCCGAGCCGACCAGCGGGCGGGTGTTTTTGGAACCCGGGAAACGAATGTCGGTGTTAGAACAGGAACACAACGTTTATGATGAGTATCCGGTATTGGAAACGGTGATCATGGGTAATAAACCTTTGTACAAGATTAAAAAGGAGATGGACGAAATCTATGCAAAGGAAGATTTTAGCGATGCCGATGGGGAAAGAGTAGGGGTGCTTCAGGTGGAATTTGAAGAAATGAACGGCTGGAATGCCGATAGCGATGCGGCGGCGCTGCTTTCTAATCTTGGAATCAACGAGAACCTACACTATACCCTTATGAAAGATCTGGATGGAAAACAGAAGGTGAGGGTTTTGCTGGCGCAAGCACTTTTTGGAAATCCAGATGTTCTTATTATGGATGAGCCTACGAACGACCTGGATTACGAAACTATTATCTGGCTGGAGAATTTTCTGGCCAATTACGACAACACGGTGATCGTGGTTTCTCACGACCGTCACTT
>JBAVQO010000648.1:0-8708 GCA_049694135.1 Gillisia sp.
GTATATGGTAGAGGAAATCGTGAACCAGATCAAGCTGGCCTGCGATGATGCCGAAGTAGATGTGCCAAACATTTTTACCGAGTTTGGGTCTTTTACAGTAGGAGAAAGCGGTGGCGCGATCTACGAAGTTCTGTACCAAAAACAGCAAAACGACAGGGAGAAATGGAATATGATAAATTCTTCATTCATTACCACTCTTCCCGATACCTGGGCCATCAGCAAAAAATTCGTGATGCTGGCGGTAAACCGTTGGAACGATGAGTATGAGCGTGTGCTTTTAGGAGGGTTAACCTGCGACAGCGACGATTATTACAATTCGGAACAACACACCAATGCGATCTATCTTCCGAAGTATAAAAAAGAAAAACCTTTATACATAGGCTTTTTTAATACTGGCGCCTATCAGGAAACCATCGGCGGCTTTGGCGGACTGCAGCACTGCCTGATCCCGCAGCCAAAACACCTTATTATAGATAAAGACAAAAAGGGAAAGATCACCACAAAACTGTTCAGCAAAGAACAAAATTCAGATGACCTTTTATCTATTTTAGGATACCCTGTAAAAAATTAGTATTTTAATCTCACAAATAAACTAAAAAACCAATTTCAACCAGCGATGAGCAAAAAGAATTACGCCGGGATACCAGATAAGTATGCGCGTTTAGACGATGCAAAAGTGGTATTAATCCCTGTTCCCTATGACGGAACCAGTACCTGGCAAAAAGGCGCAGACAAGGGTCCTGAAGCTTTTTTAGCGGCTTCGGAAAACATGGAAATTTACGATATCGAAACACGATCTGAAGTGTACAAAAAAGGCATTTATCTTGCCCCGCCTGTAACCGAGGATTCTTCTCCTGAAAAAATGGTGGAAGCGGTTTATAAAACCACGAAAAACTATATAAAACAGGAGAAATTTGTAACGTTATTCGGGGGAGAACATTCTATTAGTATTGGAAGCATTCGTGCTTTTAATGAATCTTTTGAAGACCTAACCGTAGTGCAGATCGATGCTCATGCCGATTTACGCGACGAATACGAAGGTTCCAAATGCAATCATGCCTGTGCGGTCTACGAGGCCAGCAAAACCACTAACCTTATTCAGGTGGGAATTCGCTCGATGGATGTTTCTGAAGTAGATAATATGGATGAAAATCAAGTGTATTTTGCCGATAATTTATACGAAGACTGGATGGATGATGCGATTGGGCAAATGACACCGAATGTCTTCATTACCGTAGATCTCGACGCTTTCGACCCGTCTATCATGCCTTCTACAGGAACTCCCGAACCCGGAGGAATGTTCTGGTATGAAACGCTGGAATTTTTAAAGCTGATGTTCAAGAAAAAGAATGTTGTAGGATTCGATATTGTGGAGCTTTGCCCGAACGAGAACGAAAAATCATCAGATTTTCTTGCAGCCAAACTATACTACAAAATGTTAAGTTATAAATTCAAATATTTAAATCATAATCCAGAAGACGACGAAGATGAGTAAAGGAGCGATTTCCAACTTTATAGAAAAATATTATTTACATTTTAATTCTGCAGCGCTTGTAGATGCTGCCAAGGCTTACGAAAAGCAGCTGGAAAACGGATCCAAAATGCTGGTTTCTCTTGCCGGCGCCATGAGTACCGCAGAGCTCGGGAAAATTTTCGCCGAGATGATTCGCCAGGATAAGGTGCAGATTATCTCCTGCACCGGCGCCAATCTTGAAGAAGATATTATGAATCTTGTGGCGCATACGCACTACGAACGAGTGCCACATTACCGTGACCTCACTCCAAAAGAAGAGTGGGATTTGCTTGAAAAAGGTTTAAACCGCGTAACCGATACCTGTATTCCTGAAGAAGAAGCTTTTAGAAGAATTCAGCAACATATTGTAAAGATTTGGAAAGATGCTGAAGCCAAAGGAGAACGCTACTTCCCTCACGAATTTATGTACAAATTATTGCTTTCCGGAGCTTTGGAAGAATATTACGAAATTGACCTGAAGGATTCCTGGATGTACGCCGCGGCCGAAAAAAACCTTCCTATTGTAGTTCCCGGATGGGAAGACAGCACGATGGGAAATATTTTTGCCAGCTATGTGCTTAAAGGTGAACTAAAAGCCAGCACCATGAAATCGGGGATTGAATATATGACTTTCCTTGCCGACTGGTATACCGAAAATTCCAAAGAAGGAATCGGGTTTTTCCAGATTGGTGGCGGGATTGCGGGAGATTTCCCAATTTGTGTAGTACCGATGTTGTATCAGGATATGGAAAGAACAGATACTCCTTTCTGGAATTATTTCTGCCAGATTTCAGATTCTACAACCAGTTATGGTTCCTATTCGGGAGCCGTTCCCAACGAGAAAATCACCTGGGGGAAATTGGATATAGATACTCCTAAATTCATTATTGAAAGCGATGCCACTATTGTAGCACCGTTGATATTTGCCTATCTGCTGGATATGTAGTCTTTTTGTTATAAAAATCATTGAACGAAGTGAAGCAATCTTTTATGGATATTTCTAAAAGACTGCTTCACTTCGTTAGCAGTGACTTATACTTTCCTATCAAAATTTTCCAATTTTATCAGGACAGAAATAAAGATCTTCTGCTTTTCTGAAAAAACCCTTCATATAAAAACATTCCAATCACCGCAGTATATTCAACGGCTACCAGCCAAAGGTTTTCTTTATAAAACGCATTTCCGTAAGCATAATAGCTTAAAATGATAAGAAATGACCACAGCATCACGAAGCGATATCGGGTGAAAACCGACAGCAATAAAGGAGTGGCGATGTACCACGGATGAACAGTGGTAGATAGAAACAGGTAAACACTTACCGAAAATAACATAGTCGGAATAAGACTTTTTAAGGACGAATTCTTTCTGAAAAAGCTCAAAGCTAAAATGATGAGAATTGTTATAACCGGCAAAACTTTACCCGCAGTTCCTATAATATTATAACCTTTCACCTGAAATCCTATCCACCGAATGATGTAGTAAATACTGGCGTTGAATTCAAATTTCTGAAACCACAGCTCTGTACTTGCCCAAAAGTTTGAGATGAGTTCGGCCGATAAAAATGGAAGAAATGCCAAAACTACAACGACTCCTGTTACAATATAATATCCTGTTAATTTAGCCAACCCCAAACCTTCTTCCTTTCTGAAATAATTGAAAAAGAGAGGTAAAAACAGCAAAGGCAATAATTTCAGAGAAATTGAAAGAGCCATTACCACTGCGCTTGAAATCCATTTTTTTTTCTTCAGTAAATAAATAGACCAAATTAGGAAGAAAAGCATGACGCCTTCAAAATGAAGATTTCCGGTAAACTCTATAATTACAAAAGGGTTTAAAATGAACCAGAAAACCTGGTGTTGTGGCAAATTTAGTTCTTTCAACAGTTTTCTTCCGAAGTAAAGAGTTCCCAGATCGGCGAGAATAATGAGCATTCTCATCACGATTACCGAGCCTAAAGTATTTTTAGAAAGCAGGGCTGCAATGGCAAATATCAGCTGATTTACCGGTGGGTAATTGGTAAAATGGCTGGCATTCAGCCTTCCCATTCCGTGGAATAATTCGGTTGCCTGCGCCATTGGTGCCGCACTGGAAGCGATAAGATCTTTGGGTAAATATAAATAAGGGTTCCAACCTGCAACAATCATTCTTCCGTCCCAGATAAACCGGTAAAAATCCTGAGAGAGATTCGGAATGGCAACCAGAAAAAGCAGTCGGAAAATAATGGCCAATCCTATTAAATATCTAAGATCTTTTTTCTCGATTTTCAGTACGTTCCAGGTTAAATAGAACAAAGCAGTATACAACCCAAACAACTTAATAAAATCTGTACGTACCAAATCGTACGCAAAAGAAATGTAGAAAGCGATGAGAATACTTACCAGTAGTAAACTTACCTTATGAAATTGGAAGAATTTTTTAATCATTTTTGCGATAAACAGGATTTAAAATTAGCGCTTTGCCATTCTGTGCCCTATCGAGTGGACTCGCGATATCGTCATGCGCAACTTGTTTCAGCATCTTATTCAGCAATTGAAAAGACCCTGAAACAAGTTCAGGATGACCGTCGAAACCAACGATGCTACAAGAATATTAATCTACAATCTCCATTTTCTTCAGCAGGAAAGACGCATTCATATTCCGGCAAATTCCATCTTTAAATCTATAGTCGAAGTTAAGCTCATTATTAATAATTTCAGCATCAAAATAATGATTTTCAACCTGCGGAAGTTCCTTTGCCACTTCACACAAACTCAAATCGTGCGTGGCTATAATTCCTGTAGAGTGAGATTTTACCAGTTTCTGAATGAATTTTTTAGAACCTATCGCTTTATCTGTGCTATTGGTGCCTTTCAGGATTTCATCTAAAATGATAAAATATTTGTCGGTTTTAATTTTCTGAACAATAAACTGAAGTCGTTTTAATTCAGAAAAGAAATACGATTCATCTTCACTAAGCGAATCGGTGGTTCGCATACTGGTAATAAGTTTTATAGGAGTATATTCACAACTTGTGGCGCATACCGGCAGACCGACATTTGCCATTACAATTTGCAATGACACCGTACGCAAAAAAGTGCTTTTCCCCGCCATATTCGCGCCGGTAATTATAAAAAACTGTTCATTGTTGATTTGAAAATCATTAGTCACAGCCTTTTCAGGATTTAATAACGGATGAACGGCATTTGAAGCTTTAATTATGGGCGACTCTGAAATTATCTCGGGAAAAACATAGGCCTCGTGGTTAAAACTGAAATTTCCCAAACTGTTGTAAGCATCAATAAATTCAATTACTTCAAACCAGGCCTGCACATTTTGTGAGTGGTTTTTCATCCAATTTTCCAGTCGTAAAGACTGGCGCAAATCCCAAAGCATAAATCCGTTTCCTATGGCAATGAATATCTGGTTACTCCGCTGATCGAATGCATCAATAATTTTAGAAAATTCCTTTAAAGTTGCTGAAGCCATTTGATCCTTATATAGGATTTTAGCCCGTTCGGCTTTTAATATTTCAGAAGAAAACTCTGTCTTTTCTATAAGTTCCAGTAGCTTGTAATACTGCTGAAATGTCTCCTGAACATGATCAATATCTTCAGAAAGCAGGTTTATTTTTTTTATATATCTCCCGGTAATTCCCCATCCCAGTAAATACCAGCCAAAAAGTATCCAGCCGTTAAGGAAATCAGTAAAATACGCGGCGATTAAAACCAGTGAAATCGCTGTGAATATCCAGGAGCCCCATTTTATGGATCTTGGCACAAATGCCTGGTGTTGCTGAATCAATTTTAAAACCTCTTCGGAAGAAATTTTTGTTTTCACCAGACTTGCTACCGCCGAAAATTCCTGCCTCCATTTAACTTTTTTCTCAAGCTCTTGTATGGCCTTTTGTTTATTCGGAATATCAGTTATGGAATTCTCGGTTAAAATGGCTGCTAATTTGTCTCTGCCATCTTTTAAAGCGGTTCTGTTCAGATACTGAAAAAAGGATTTTTTCCCAAACAAATCGATATCCTGACTAAAGGGATGGGAATGGTCTTCATACTCGCTTCCATCGGGCAAATCGTAAAAATTTCTTTTTAGAACCTTTAATTCCGTCTCGTTAATATTTAACAGTTCCTGAATTTTGTCCCGGTTATATTTAAGATCGCTATGTCTGCTTACCAGAAACAGAAAAATACCAAATCCCAGCACTGCTATAGTCACTGCTAATTTCCATTCCGAAAAGTAAAAATAAATACCAACTACTGTCAGAAGAAAAACTGCTAACCTCAACATACTTGATAAAAACAGTTTGCTATTGGCTTTTTTTAAATTTTCTTCCTGAAGAGTTTTTTCCTGTGTATAAAATTGAAATGCTGTCATGAACTGCAATTATAACGATTCCAGTTCTTTCTGAAGCTTTTTTGTCAAGCCACCGCGAACCTGCTCGTATGAATGATCTGTAAGTTCGAAGATAAGTGAATTTTGAAGATTTCCGTCCAGCACCAGGGTGTTCCAGTGCTTTTTATTCATATGATACCCGGGCAGAATATTATCGGGATATTCATCTCTTAGATTCGGTGCTTTGTCGGGATCGCATTTCAGGTTTACCGTTAGCGGAATTGCATCTAAAGAAGCAAGCGCGAAAATCTTACCCATTACTTTAAAAACAAGAGTATCCGGCCCGAAAGGGAGCTCTTCGGTCACTCCTTTTTTAGAAAGGCAATAATCCCTCAAATGTTCGATGTTCATATTTTGATCTTTCTGTTTATTGAATTTTTTTAGCCTGGGACTTCGACAAGCTCAGCCCGACAGGCTCAGTCCGACAAGCTCAAAGTTATTGTCGCCAATTTTCTCGCTGAGCCTGTCGAAGCGTTTCTGTAAATAAAACTACGCTTCTATTTTATTTGCGTGATCTTCTGCCGTTTCCAAAGCCGTATAATCCAGTTTCCACCCAATGGTTTCTACAATTTTCTCCATCAACAAAATAGTGCTTAACGCTTCATTTTTGGCTTTATCGAGCAATCCGCTTTGCGGAATTTTGTCTACAATATGTTTTTTTGCATCCCGGTTAATATCGGTAAGATCTGAGGTTGTAAAAGGATTCGCCCAGCCTTCGCGCTTGTCATAATATTTAAAATCGGTTTCTACAGTAAGCAATTCTGGTTCCGGAAAATCGGTAAGCACAATCTTTTTTTCTGAATTATGACTTTCCATTCTTATTTTGCTAAGATCGAAACCCACATGAGCCTTTGCGGTGATCAAAATAATGGCCTTTTTCTTTCCGAAGATAAGGCTGATGTATTTTTCCTTTAAATTCTCGTAATGATAGATTTCAGAAAAATCGCCTTCTACAGTAATAAACTTACAAACGCTTTTTATCTTATCCATTAAAATAACCGATTGTTCATCGGCGCGAAGTTTACCGCGCTGCTTATTAAAACGGTTAAAGATAAAATAGGCCACAATGGCGCCGGCTGCAAGGCCGATAAACAGATATTCCATACCTCAAAGATAACCAAAAAGCCGCTGTTTCGCCTAACCTACGATATTTACAATTTTTCCCGGCACTACTATCACTTTTTTGGGAGTTCTCCCTTCCAGCTGATGTTGGGTTTTTTCGTTGCTTAAAACCACTTTTTCGATCTCTTCTTTAGTCATATCCAACGGAAGCTCCAGGGTAAATCGCATTTTCCCATTAAAGGAAATAGGATATTCTTTAGTACTTTCTACCAAATATTTTTCTTCATAAACGGGATAAGCCGCTGTGGAGACAGATTCGGAATGTCCCAATTTGTGCCATAATTCCTCGGCAATATGAGGCGCATACGGCGCGATTAAAATTGCCAGAGGTTCCAACACTTCCCGCTGATTACATTTTTGAGCCGTAAGCTCGTTCACACAGATCATAAAAGTGGAAACCGAAGTATTAAAACTGAAATCCTCGATATCTTCTGTTACTTTTTTGATGGTTTTATGCAGGGATTTAAGCGATTCTGCCGAAGCCTTTTCTTCTGAGACAAAAAACTTTTGCTCCCCTCCTTGGGAGGGGTTGGGGGAGGAATGATAAAGCTTCCAAAGCTTTTTTAAGAAACTGTGTACACCGGTAATTCCCGCGGTATTCCAGGGTTTTGCCTGTTCCAGCGGACCCAGGAACATTTCGTACATCCGTAAGGTATCGGCGCCGTAATGTTCGCAGATCTCATCGGGATTCACCACGTTGTATTTAGATTTCGACATTTTTTCGATCTCGCGTCCTACATGATATTTCCCGTTCTCATCGGTAATAAATTTCGCGTCTTTAAATTCCGGGCGCCATTTTTTAAACGCCTCAATATCCAGTTCGTCGGAAGAATTTATGAGTGAAACATCGGCGTGAATGGGCTGTACAGATTTCCCTTCTATCAACTCTTTACTTACAAAGGTGTTTTCTCCCTCCAAACGATAGACAAACGCGCTCATTCCCAAAATCATTCCCTGGTTAATGAGCTTTTTAAAAGGTTCTTCAACCCCTACAAATCCTCGGTCATATAAAAATTTTGTCCAAAAGCGGGAATACAATAAATGCCCTGTGGCGTGTTCGCTGCCGCCGATATACAAATCGACATTTTCCCAATATTCCTGAGCTTTTTCAGAAACAAATTCATCTGGATTATGCGGATCCATATAGCGAAAAGGATACCAGGAGCTCCCTGCCCAGCCGGGCATTGTATTCAGCTCCAGCGGGAAAACGGTTTTATGATCTATGGCATCATTTTCAACAACCTTATTTTTTGCGGTATCCCATGCCCAATTAGTAGAGTTTCCCAAAGGAGGTTCGCCGGTTTCGGTGGGTAAATATTTTTCCACTTCGGGCAGGCGTAAAGGCAAATGCTCTTTGGCAATCATTTTTGGTAGGCCGTTTACGTAATACACGGGGAAAGGTTCTCCCCAGTAACGCTGGCGTGAAAAAACGGCGTCGCGCAAACGATAATTGGTTTTTCCCTTGCCAAAACCTCGTTTTTCGAGTTCCAGGATTACTTTGGCTAAAGCTTCTTTATACTCAAGGCCGCTTAAAAAGTCGGAATTCGCGATCACGGTTCCTTCTTTCCCGGTAAAAGCCGCTTCGGAAATATCGGCGTTTTCAAAAATATTGGTGATAGGGATACCAAAATGTTTCGCGAAATCGTAGTCCCGCTGATCACCACAAGGCACTGCCATCACTGCTCCGGTTCCATAA
>JBAVQO010000649.1:0-2136 GCA_049694135.1 Gillisia sp.
CTCTCCCCCTTCTACGAATGCGATTACAGAAGGTGTTGTTCTTTTTCCTTCGGCGTTAGGAATTACCGTGGGTTCGTTACCTTCCATTACGGCAACGCACGAGTTGGTAGTACCTAAGTCGATTCCAATTATTTTACTCATAACTTTATACGTTGGTTTTATATTATTGATTTCAGTTTCCTTTCTCTTAAAGTCAATCTTTATGCCAGCAGAGTACTTCTGACAGGATGTCATAATTTTAGTTTTCTCGCTTTCCCGGGAACCATATCTGCTTTTTTAAGGCCGATTTTACCGCGGATTGGATTTTAGAATTTTTCTTTCTGCCGTTGGTAATGCGAGGGATTATAAGCCACAAACTTTTATTTTTTTATACTCTGAAAAGCAATCTCAAAATGATAACTTTGCCCAAATAATTTTCAGGAATGCGAAAAATAGAATGCATCAGTGTTTTTGATATGCTAAAAATTGGGGTTGGTCCTTCGAGTTCTCATACCCTGGGACCCTGGCGCGCCGCTCAACGCTGGATCTCTGAGCTTAAAAAGAAAGGCACTTTTGAAGAAGTTGAAAAAATCCATGTAGATCTCTATGGATCACTTTCTCTAACAGGGAAAGGACATGCAACAGATGTAGCAGTGATTTTAGGCCTTTCCGGATTCGATCCCGTAAAAATGGATATCCAGCTCATAAATCCTGAAATTGAAAATTTAAAATCCACCGGCCTTCTTAATCTTAACGGAGAAAAAGAAGTGACTTTTTCTTTTAAAGAAGATATTCGCTTTAACCGAAAATTTCTTCCTTTTCACCCTAACGGCATCACTTTTCGAGGTGTGCTTAAAAACGGGAAAAAGACCTTTTCTTCATTTTATTCCATCGGCGGCGGATTTGTGGTAAAAGAGGAACGAAAAAATGCCAAACGCAAAATGGAAATCTTCCAGGAATTTCCTTTCCCCATAGAAAAAGCAACCGACCTCCTAAGATTTTGCAAATCAGAAAACAAGAGCATTTCTGAAATAGTGCTGGAAAATGAAAAATCGCTGCGTTCTGAAGAAGAAATCGATAAAGGACTTAAAGCTATTTGGGAGGTCATGCTGGAATCCATGTATCTTGGCTGCCACACACAAGGTTCTTTGCCGGGAGGCCTAAATGTTCACAGAAGGGCTTTTGAAATGAACCAGCGTTTAATGGGCGATATTTCTTATGGAAATCCGCAAGAGTGGCTGGAAGCGATTCGCAAAACCGAAGTGAAATTTCGCCAGATCCTAAAATGGGTAAGCTGTTTTGCCATAAGTGTTAACGAAGTAAATGCTTCACTGGGGCGGGTAGTTACGGCACCTACTAATGGCAGCGCGGGAACCGTGCCTGCAGTTTTAATGTATTACCTGGTAATAGAAAATCATGACGCCACTTTTGGAGAAATCAAAAGATTTATGTTGGTAGCCGGAGAAATTGGCAGTCTTTTTAAAAAAGGAGCTACCATCTCGGCAGCAATGGGGGGTTGTCAGGCCGAGATAGGCGTATCCTCGGCAATGGCAGCAGGAGCTCTCACAGAACTGATGGGTGGTTCTCCCGAACAGGTGCTGATGGCCAGCGAAATTGCTATGGAACATCATTTAGGATTGACCTGTGATCCTATTGCCGGTCTTGTTCAAATTCCCTGTATAGAACGCAATGCCATGGGAGCCATAAAAGCTATTAATGCAGCTGAAATTGCCATGGAAAGCGATGCTGCCAAGGCTAAAGTACCTCTCGATAAGGTAATTGAAACCATGTGGGATACCGCAAAGGATATGAATTCGAAATATAAAGAAACCTCTGAAGGTGGATTGGCGGTGAGAGTAAACTTAAGCGATTGCTAATTCATAAATTTTAAATTTTAAATGTTGAATAGTTATAATCCGGAATTGAACAAAAACCGCTTCGCTGCAAGAGGCAAGAAAAAAAAGTGGATTAAATGATCCGTATCAGCTGTTGGCGCAAAGTCAAGAATTCTTCAAATCCTGTCCATTTAACTTTTTAACTTTTAACTTTCAACTTTCAACTTTTCAGAATTGTATAAATACACTCTTAAAGAAAAAACCAGGAATATTGTTCGCAACTACGGCTGGATGATCCTTTGTTATATGGTCTTTTTTCTAT
>JBAVQO010000650.1:0-2274 GCA_049694135.1 Gillisia sp.
CTTAAAAATTACTACTTTTTCTTTTGTTCAAAACAAGTGCGAAAGATAATAAATTTTTCTTAAAATAGTTCTTTTAGAACAAAAAAAGACATTAAAAACGTCAATTTTCAACATTATGAATTTCAACAATCCACTTTTACAAGATTTTGATACCGCACCTTTTTCTGAAATTCAGGACAGCGATTATAAACCCGCGATCCTTAAATCCATAGAATTAGCAAAACAGGAAATTCATCAGATTACAGACAACGACGAGAGCCCTTCTTTTTCTAACACCATTGAAGCTCTGGAATATACAGGTAGAAAACTTGACAGGATAACCAGTATCTTTTTCAATATAAATTCCGCAGAAACTTCTTCGGAAATTCAAAAAATCGCGCAGGAAATTTCTCCGTTGCTTTCGGAATTCAAAAATGACATTATTCTGAATAAAGATCTTTTTGAAAGGGTAAAAGCCGTTTATCAGGATAAAGAGCAACTCGATCTTTCCGTAGAACAAAACACCCTTCTTGAAAAGAAATACAAAGCTTTCACCAGGAACGGTGCTAACCTCAGCGCAGAAAAAAAATTGCAGTTGCGCGAAATAGACAAAAAACTTTCCGCCCTGAGCCTCAAATTCGGAGAAAATGTTCTGGCAGAAACCAACAGATATGAGTTACTTGTTACCCACGAAGAAGATCTTAAGGGACTGCCCGAAACTATAAAAGAAGAAGCTGCAGAAACCGCTTCATCAAAAGGAAAAGAAGGCTGGATATTCACCCTGGATTACCCGTCTTACATCCCTTTTATGAAATACGCCCAAAACAGGGAGTTGCGCAAAGAACTCGCAATAGCATTTGGCGCAAAAGGTTTCCATAAAGATGAATTAGATAATCAGGAAAACGTGTTACAAATAGCGAAATTGCGATATAACCGAGCGAATTTGCTGGGTTTCCCTACGCACGCAGCTTTTATTCTGGAAGAAAGAATGGCAGAAAACCCTGAAAAAGTAACCGATTTTCTAAACGAATTGTTACAAAAAGCCAAACCCGCAGCCGTAAAGGAATTTAATCAGCTTGAGACATTTGCTAAAGAACTGGATGGCATCGACAGGCTCGAAAAATGGGATGCAGCTTACTACCAGGAAAAACTAAAACAAAAATTGTTTGATCTGGATGACGAAAAATTAAAGCCGTATTTTGAGCTAAACAATGTTATAACGGGTGCATTTTTGGTGGCCAATAAATTATACGATCTGGATTTCCAGGAAGTATTCAACGTCGATAAATACCATCCCGATGTAAAAACTTTTCGGGTTCTAAATAATAAAGGAGAAGAAGTAGCTCTTTTTTATGCAGATTTCCATCCGCGGCCGGGAAAACGCGGAGGCGCCTGGATGACTTCCTATAGACCTCAGCTTCGTAAGGAAGGAGAAAATCAGCGGCCCCATATTTCCATTGTTTGCAACTTTACCAAGCCCACAAAGGATTCTCCGTCGCTGTTAACATTCAATGAAGTCACCACTCTTTTTCATGAATTTGGTCATGCTTTGCACGGCATGATGGCAGACACCCAATATCCCAGCCTTTCGGGAACAAACGTTTACTGGGATTTTGTAGAACTTCCCAGCCAAATGCTCGAAAACTGGTGCTATGAACCGGAAGCCCTTCAATTATTCGCGAAACATTACAAAACAGGAGAAGTTATTCCGCAGGAATTGGTAGAAAAAATTAAGAAAGCAGCTAATTTCATGGAAGGAATGGCCACTCTGCGACAAATTAGTTTCGGACTTCTGGATATGAGCTGGCATGGAATAGATCCCACCGGTATAACAGATGTAAAACAACACGAGGAGGAAGCCTTCGCGCCCACTCAACTTTTTCCGGACGTAAAAGAAAATTGCATGAGCACCGCCTTTTCTCACATTTTTCAGGGTGGCTATTCGGCAGGTTACTATTCTTATAAATGGGCAGAAGTCCTGGACGCCGATACTTTTGAATATTTTACTGAAGAAGGAATTTTCAGCAAAGACATAGCTACTAAATTTAAAGAAAATGTATTATCCAGAGGCGGCACAGAGCATCCAATGATTTTGTACAAAAGATTCCGCGGAAAAGAACCGCATCCCGATGCGTTGTTGCGAAGAGCCGGACTGTTAGAAAAGAATTAATTTTGTTACCCTATTCCACCACTCTAGCTCCGATTCTTTTTGTTATTTTTGGGTACAGTTTGCAATTCTATGGCCACAAACACTCTAGATCCTACCAAATGGGTAGATAAATATTCCGATTACCT
>JBAVQO010000651.1:0-6330 GCA_049694135.1 Gillisia sp.
TCTATATTTGTAACGGCTATAGCTGGGTTTATAGGTTTAATACTGAGTCTTGCGCTGCTCGAAATAGTAGGGCCTTACATACAAACTCCTTATATCACCAATCCATCAGTAAACTTTAATATCGCAATTACCACGGTCTTTCTTTTGATTGCTGCCGGAGCACTCGCAGGGTTTTTTCCTGCCAGAAGAGCTGCTAAAATTAAACCCATTGTTGCTTTAAGAGACGAATAATATGTTTAGCAGAGATAAATGGATCGAAATTATTGAAGCCCTGAGCTCTAACTGGTTTAGAACTTTGCTGACAGCTTTTGGCGTTTTTTGGGGAATTTTTATCCTTGTTATTCTTTTGGCTGCAGGTAAAGGCCTTGAAAATGGCGTAAAACAAGGCTTCGGCGGAATGGCAACCAATTCTATGTTTATGTGGTCGCAACCTACTTCAAAATCGTATAAAGGACTCACCAAAGGAAGGCGCTACAGCTTCGATCTTGGCGATGTGGAATCCATTAAACAACAGGTGCCGGATTTGCGTTTTGTTTCGCCAAGAAATCAATTAGGCGGATTTGGAGATGCCAACAACGTAGTTCGCGGCCTAAAAACGGGAGCTTACAACGTATATGGCGATTATCCTGAAATTATTCAGCAGCAGCCGATGGATATTACCTCCGGAAGATTTCTTGATTATGCAGATATCAAACAGAGAAGGAAAGTTGCAATAATTGGAGAAGGAGTTCGTAAGGAAATGTATCAGACGGGAGAAGAGGTTATTGGAAGTTATATAAAGATCAATGGAGTAAATTTTATGGTGATTGGCACTTACAAGAAAAAGGGGAATAACGGCGGGAATCCGGAGGAAGCTCAGAAAGAGATTTATATTCCGTTTACTTCTTTCTCCCTGGCCTTCAACAAAGGCGATAAAGTAGGGTGGATGGCAATAACAGCAAACGACAATACTTCTATAACCAGTCTGAAACAGGATATTTTTACAGTGATAAAGAAAAACCATAAAATAGCTCCTAACGATGACCGGGCGGTAGGAAATTTCGATCTTTTTGAAGAATACAGCAAAGTCAACGGGTTATTCGTGGCTTTAAAAGCGGTTGCGTATTTCGTAGGAATTCTGGTATTGCTTTCGGGAGTTATAGGAATAAGTAATATCATGCTTATTGTTGTAAAAGAACGCACCAACGAAATCGGGGTAAGGCGTGCGCTAGGTGCAACCCCCTGGTCTATAAGAGGGCAAATTTTATTGGAATCAATCTTTTTGACCATTATTTCAGGAATGGCGGGAATAGCTTTTGCCACGGCAATAATCGCTTTTATTAATCACCAGATGCAAGGGGTAGATACTTCGCAGGCAATGTTTGCAAATCCAAGTGTTAACCTGGGCGTGATCTTTATTTCCCTCGCTATCTTAATAATATCAGGTTTACTGGCGGGATTAATTCCGGCACAAAATGCCATAAAAGTGCAGCCTGTAGACGCTTTACGAACAGAATAAATAATTAGAAATCAATCAATAAAATGAAAAAAATAATAACCATCATTGTTTTAGCAGTTATCGCTGTAGCTTTTATAGGATCGCTTTATTATTTGTATCAAAAAAATCAGGAGGATCCTGTGGTTTACAAGACCGAAAAGCCGGAGATGCGAACCATTACCAAGAAAACTGTCGCTACCGGGAGTATCGTTCCCAAAGAAGAGATTTTAATTAAACCTCATATTTCGGGAATTATCGATGAAATATATATTGAAGCCGGCGATCACGTAAAATCTGATGACAAAATCGCTCGCATAAGAGTGATTCCAAATGTATCGTCATTACAAAGCTCCAAAGATCAGGTTACCACTGCCAAGATCAACCTGGATAATGAAAAAAAGAATTACGACCGGCAGAAGGAACTATTTCAAAAAGGGGTCATTGCCGAGAACGAATTTCAGAATGCCGATGTTTCCTATAAAAGAGCTCTTCAGAATTACAAATCGGCGCAACAGAATTATGAGATAATCAAAACCGGTACCACCAGTGGAATTGGTGCCGCTGCCAATACCTTAATCAGGTCTACAATAGATGGGATGGTGCTGGATGTGCCTGTAAAAGAGGGAAATCAGGTAATTGAAAGTAATAACTTTAACGATGGTACCACCATTGCCACCCTTGCCGATGTAAACAAAATGATTTTTGATGGGGAAGTCGATGAAAGTGAAGTTGGAAAGATCAAGGAAGGAATGCCCTTAAAGATAACTGTTGGAGCCATAGAAGATAAAACCTTCGATGCGGTTCTGGATTACATTGCACCTAAAGGCGTTACCGAAAACGGTGCTATTCAGTTCAACATAAAGGGAACTCTGGATAAAGCGGATACCACCTTTATTCGTGCCGGATTGAGCGCAAATGCTTCTATAATCCTGGCCCAGGTAAACGATGTGCTTTCTATTAAAGAGGCGCTGGTACAGTTTGACCCTAAAACCCAGGAACCTTTTGTAGAAGTAGAAACAGGCGATCAGCAGTTCAAACGCCAGGATATTAAACTGGGAGTGAGCGACGGGCTTTATGTTCAGGTACTAAGCGGCCTGGACAAAGATTCGAAGGTCAAAGTATGGAATGAAGTAAAACCTAACGAATTTGCCTCGAACTAGTTTTTAATCTTTTTGTAACAACTTTAATATTTGTTAGACATATATTTTACAACCTTTACTATGAAAAAATTATTTTTACTGGCTTGTTTGCTTCTTCTTTCAGTTGGAACCCATGCCCAAACAAAAAAGTGGACTCTGCAGGAATGTGTGGCCTATGCCATGGAACACAATATTTCTATAAAGCAATCTCAATTGGATGTAGAGGCTGCAGAAACCGAAAAATCTGATGCAATAGGAAATTTTATTCCCGCATTAAACGGTTCCGCCAGCTTATCGAGCAACGGAGGTCTAAGTATAAATCCTACCAATAACAACTTCGAGAATACGCGTTTTACATCTTTTTCCAGCGGGGCAAGTGCTTCTATAACACTTTTTGACGGACTTAGAAATTTAAGACAGCTGCAGCGGGCAAAATTATCTAAACTTGCCAACCAGTATTCGTTGGAGCTAATGAAAGATAATATTGCGCTTTTTGTGGCGAATGCTTATTTGCAGGTATTGTTTAATAAGCAAAGCCTGGAAGTTCTAAAATCGCAAAATCAGGTTACTCAGGATCAGTTAAAACGCACGACAGATCTTGTAGATGCCGGATCTTTACCAAAAGGAGATCTTCTTGAAATCCAGGCTACAGACGCAGATGAACAGCAACGAATTATTGTTGCAGAAAACAATATCCGCATTTCTCTTATAAGCCTGGCTCAGACACTTCTTATAAAAGATTATGAAAATTTTGATATTGTAGATTCAGGATATGATATTTACGGGAGTGAGATTTTGGATAAGTCTCCTCAGGAACTGGTAGAAAAAGCCAAAGAAAACCGCTATGAAATTAAAGTAGCCGAAGAAAATAAAGCCATAGCCGAAAAAGATGTGCAGTTAGCCAGAGGCGCTTATTTTCCTACTCTTGCAGCTTTTTATAATTACAATACCCGTTACTCCAATAACGATAACTTCGGAAGGAATTTTACCACTCAGCTTTATCAGAATGATGGTACTTCTTACGGACTGGATCTAAGAATTCCTATTCTTAACGGTTTTGCTACCCGAAATCAGGTAAAAAGAAGCAAAATTAATGTGAAACGGGCAGAATACAATCTGGAACAGGCAGAACTGGATCTGGAATCTAATGTTTATCAGGCATATGTAGATGCACAGGGAGCGTTAAAAGCTTATCAATCGGCACAAAAGGCTTTAGAATCTCAGCAACAGGCGTATGAATATGCCAACGAAAGATTTAATGTGGGGATGTCAAACGCCTTCGATTTTAGCCAGGCAAAATCCCGACTCGAAAATGCCCAAACCGAAGTGATACGAACCAAATACGATTATATATTTAAAGTAAAAGTGATCGAGTTATACTTCGGTATTCCTGTTTCCGATCTTAAATTCTAAACCATGAAGAAAAAAACACTCCTAATAATTGGTGTTATTGCCATTGTACTTATAGCTCTGTTGCTTATTGGAAAAAAAGCTGGCTGGTTTGGCGATTCCGGCAACGTAAAAGAAGTAGAAGTCACTAAAATAGAACCTCTTCAGATCGTGGAAACAGTGTCGGCCACTGGTAAGATTCAGCCGGAAGTAGAAGTAAAGATTTCTTCTGAAGTTTCCGGTGAAATTATAGATTTACCCATAGTTGAAGGACAGTTGGTTGAAAAAGGCGATTTACTGGTTCGGATTAATCCGGATATCTATCAGTCAAGTCTGGAGCGTTCAAGAGCGGGACTTCAGAATTTTAAAGCCGGTTATGAACAGGCACAGGCGAATCTAAAACAGGCAAAATCAAATTATGACCGTAACAAACAGTTGTTCGATAAAGGTGTGATCTCTAAAGCTGAATGGGACCAAATAGTGGCAACCTACGAATCCGCGAAGGCTTCTAAAGATGCTGCTTATTACAGCATGCAGAGCGCTGCGGCTTCCGTAAACGAAGCTAATGATAACCTGGCCAGAACAACCATTTACGCTCCCATGCATGGTACTATTTCCAAACTCGATGTAGAACTGGGGGAAAGAGTAGTGGGAACGCAGCAAATGGCGGGAACCGAAATCTTACGGGTGGCCGATCTTTCCAATATGGAAGTAGAAGTAGACGTAAATGAAAATGATATTGTAAAGGTTTCTGTGGGCGATTCTACAAAAGTGCAGGTAGATGCTTATTTAAAGCGGGAATTCAAAGGTGTGGTAACCGAGATTTCCAATTCTGCGATGGAAGGTTTAACCGCAGATCAGGTAACGAATTTCAAAGTGAAAGTACGTATCCTTAAATCTTCTTATGAGGATCTTTTGAAGAATAAACCGGAAAATTATTCACCTTTCCGGCCGGGAATGACCGCTACGGTAGATATTATTACCAATAGAAAAAAGGATGTACTAGGAGTTCCTATCAGCGCAATCGTAATTAAAAATGATACTTCTTCCGCAAAAAAAGTAGCCAAACCGGCTACTGCCGATAAAAAAGCAGATAATGATCAAAAATTCGAAACTGTTTTTGTAAAAGAGGGAAATAAAGCGAAATTGCAGGTGGTAAAAACCGGCATTCAGGATGACAGGAATATCGAAATTACCTCCGGTTTAAAAGCTGGACAAACCGTCATTACCGGTCCTTATAATACAGTTACCAAAAACCTGAAGGAAGGAGACGAGGTGAAACTTATGGGCGAAAAGAATAGTAAAAAATAAATTTTTGTTGTGGCAACCATACTTTGCATAGAAACCGCCTCTACTAATTGCTCTGTAGCAATAGGAAAAGACGGTGAAATTTTAGCTGTTAAAGAAGATTTCAGTGCCGATTATTCGCACGCAGAGCGGCTTCATGTTTTTATAAAAGAAATTCTTTCTGAAAATAATATTGGTCTCGGGGAATTGGATGCTATAGCAGTAAGCAAGGGTCCTGGTTCTTATACGGGTTTGCGCATAGGCGTTTCGGCTGCCAAGGGCCTGTGTTTCTCTTTGAATATTCCCCTTATTTCGGTAGCAACTTTAACCGCACTGGCTCATCAGGTAAAAGAAAAAGAAACTGTGGTAACGATGCTGGACGCCAGAAGAATGGAGGTATATTCGGCAGTTTTTAATTCCGAAAAACAGCAGACAGAAGAGACTTCAGCAAAAATTCTGAATGAAAATTCTTATGCAGATATCCTGGCTCAGGGCAAAGTCTGTTTTATCGGAAGTGGGGTCAAGAAGTTCAGCGAAATCTGTTCTCATGAAAACGCTGTTTTCTTGCAGAATAAACTTCCTTCCGCCAGGGAAATGGTAGCCCTGGCAGATGAAAAATATAAAATAAGCGACACCGAAGATGTCGCTTATTTCGAGCCTTATTATTTAAAAGATTTTATTGCAGGTTAATCAGTCGTCTTTTCTGCTTTTTCTGAATGATTGAAAAAATGTACGTCGCGCTGTGGGAATGGAATTTCAATTCCTGCTGCCTCTAAACGGGTCTTTGCTTCTTCTATAGTAAACCAGTGGCAATCCCAGAAATCTTCGTTAAAAGCCCAGAAACGGCAGGAAAGGTTTACCGAACTGTCGCCCAATTCTGTAACTACTACCTGCGGCGCCGGATCTTTAAAGATGCCTTCCTGCTCTTCCATTAAATTCATTAAAATTTCTTTGGCGAGTTTAATATTGCTGCTGTAGGAAATACCAATGGTAATGGCATCTTTCCTTTTTCCTTCCACCGTGTAATTGGTAATGGGA
>JBAVQO010000652.1:0-3592 GCA_049694135.1 Gillisia sp.
AAATAAAAGTGGAAACCTACGAAGGATTAACGGTAGAATTCTGCAGACAACAAGATGCCAAATTCATTCTCCGTGGACTCCGCAATGCCATTGATCTCGAATTCGAAAAAGCAATAGGACAAACCAATTATAAAATGAGCGGTATTGAAACCGTTTTTTTAATCGCTTCCGCAGGAAAAAGCCATATTACATCTACCATTGTTCGGGATGTACGAAAACATGGCGGAGATATTTCATTTATGGTCCCAGATGTTGTTGCCCAATATGCAGCAAACGAAAAATTTTAAAATGATGAATTCTGAATTTTAAATTCTAAATTTCTTAGGCAGAACTAGTAATTCTTGGCAGGTAATCACAAATTCATCACTTCATCACCTTTCAAACTGGAAATAGATTTGGCGCAGGTTTTGACTTAAAGCTTACAGCGTGTTAATTCGCTTATTATTTATTGTTAACTGCTAATTGTTTAGTGACACCCGAATTCCTCCATAATAATTCACTGGATTTCCAGGATAATAATATCGGGGCGCCGCCCCTCCAAATCCTACCGCATTTGGCAAAACACTGGCGGCATATTTTTCATTGAAAAGATTATTTATTCCCGTCCAAATTTCCAATTTTATTTTTTTTGACAAATTCTGCGTGAAACTCCCTTTTATGTTCAGAAGAGAATATGCTCCGGCAAATTTCGAATTGGCATCATTTAAAGGAATTTTACCTGCATGAAACATATTTGCGTACAGAGAAATGTTGTTTCGGTAAGACGCTTCAACCCCCAAATTAACGGTGTTATTAGGCACTCCCGGAATTTTATTTCCATTGTAAGTAATCTCATCATCGGTAAAATCCTTGAATCTGAAGTTATTAAAAGAGGCATTTACAAAAGGCTTCAGTTTAAAATCGTAAGACAGGTCCAGGAAATAACGGGCATAAATTTCTGCTCCGGAATGGCTCGTTTTTCCCGCGTTTATCCCCACGTATTGATCCTGCCCTATTCTTTTTGCTACCAGCTGATCTTTAATCTGAATGCTATATAAAGAAACTTCTGTATACAACTTGTTTTCATTCCAGTTGCCTTTAAAGCCCATTTCATAATTAAGTCCGGTTTCCGGCTGAATATCGGTGTTTATTAATCCCTCCGGCGTTAGTGTTTCTGCTACCGTGGGAGTTGAAAACCCATGGCTTATCGATGCGTATATATTTTGATGGGAATTCACAGAATACGATGCTGCCAGTCGTGGCGAAAAAATGCTTCTAAAGCTATAATTTCCCGTCTGGTCGATTTCATCTGAAGAAAAAAGATCGGTCAACTTATAATGAGTAGAATTAAAGTTGAAACCGGTTTCTACCTTCAGTTTTTGCGTGAGGTCATAATTTATCTGGGCAAAAAAGTTGATGTAATTCCGAATTTGTTTATTATGGCTTAACCTGTTCCCTTCAACACTGCCGGGATTGCTGTATTGCCTGTATAAGTTCTGGAAAGTTCCTGCTTCGTACCATTCATCATAAAAATCGGCTCCAAAAGCAGCTTTTGTACGATCATAATTATATTGAAACTGAGTGCGAATTCCTGCCGAAGTACGGCTTTCATCCAGAATATTGAATGGTCGCGGCTCATATCCTTTTCTGAAGCTGCTGTAAATACTGGTAAGATTGCTAAAATGTCCTGAAAAAGAATAGTTATTGGAAATACCCATCAATCCCCGGTCATACCATTCATATCCCCTAGCTGCGGCCCAGTTGTCATCGGCTTTAGAAGGATTGTTTTTAAAATCGTTTTTATTCAGCGAACTCGGGATATAGGCTTTAAGTCGGGTGAAATTCGCGAGAAAATTCAAGTCATCCTTATCGCTTATTTGAAATGTGCCGTTCAAAAAAAATGATTTTCTGTCATAATTTCCGTTTTCACGAGCGCCATCAGATTGCAACGCGGTAATATGCGAAAACAATGAAATTTTATTCGTAGCATAACTGCCAGAAACCCCTTCTTTAAAAGTTTTAAAACTGCCTGCCTGAGATTCCAACGAGAAATGAGTTCCTTTAACTGCCTTTTTTGAGAACAAATTTATAGAGCCTGCAAGACCCGCGCCATAGAGACTGGAAACCGGCCCTTTTATAACTTCGATATGATCGAGGGTTTCCGCATCAAAATCGTCGAGCGTTAGTTCACCTTCGCCGGTGGTTAGGGGAATTCCATCAAAAAAAGCCTGAATCCTGTTCGTACTGTATTGAGCTCTGGAACCTACTCCCCGAATAGTGAGTTTGGTGGTATTTAGCGCACCCTGGTTTACATAAACGCCGGGAAGAGAATTAAAAACCTGCGCCAGATTCGTGGGGTCCGTTCGGGAGAGGTCTTTCGCAGACACTAAGGCAATGGCCGCCGGGACTTTTCTTAACGTGTCGGGAATCAAAGGGCTTTGAAGCAGAACTTCAGATAAATTATAAGAAGAAGCCAGTAAACGTATTTCTATTTTTTTAACTTCAGAAGAGATTTTTACTTCCCGGGCCTGATATCCGATTGCTGAAAACCGCAACTCTGCAGGAACTTTTTCGAGTTGGATGCTAAATTCTCCCTGTGCGTTTGTAAACCCTATTCCTTTTTTAGAAGTAGAATTAAAAATGTTCACATTTTCTATGGGATTCCCAGTCTCAGTGTCTACAACCTTTCCGGTAACATGCTGTGCATTTGCTCTAAAAAGACCAAAGATTAATCCTATAAATAAAATCAGACGGAGCCTTTTTGAAGAATCACAAATTTGGAAATTGAACAGTGGTAACAATATTTTTAGCAATTGGCGGTTTTGTAATGCTGAATAGTTGCCCAAAAATAAGACTTTTTACCAGGAAAAGCATTTTTCTCTTTCCTATTAGTCCGGTAATATTGGGTGATTTTATTAGTTTTGGTGACTTTAACATTTTTTAAGTAAGTTTATACTATCAATAGTCCTGCGATCGATGAAAAAAATTATTCCAGCACTTTTTCTCCTTTTGTGCTTTACTTCCTGTGATTTATCAAAATATCAACTTGTTAATGATTACGACTTTGAGACTGTTTTTGAAAAATCCAAGGGCACAGAAACAGCTACTTATGATCAGGTAATGGAATATTACGACAACTTAGCCAAAGCCTATACCAGTATAAAAATGGTGGAATATGGTAAAACAGATAGCGGGCTTCCCCTGCATCTTGCCATTTACAGTCCTACGGAAGAATTTGATTTCGATAAATTGAGAAAAAACAATGTTATTGTTTTAATAAACAACGGGATACATCCCGGCGAAAGCGATGGGATAGATGCTACGATGATGTTGTTTCGCGATCTTGCTCAGGATTCTATCCCCATTCCAAAAAACACCATTATTGCTACCATTCCTGTTTATAACATTGGTGGGGCCCTTAATCGAAATTCCCATACCAGGACCAATCAGAACGGTCCTAAAGAATACGGTTTTCGCGGAAATGCCCGCAATTACGATCTCGACAGAGATTTTATAAAAGCCGATACCCGAAATACACGAAGTTTTGCTGAAATTTTTCATGACGTAAAACCGGATCTTTTTATCGATACCCATGTGAGCGATGGTGCAGACT
>JBAVQO010000653.1:0-5840 GCA_049694135.1 Gillisia sp.
ATTAAAAATGGAGTAATCGAAGGTTATTTTTACCCCGGGCAATTCGCGTAGCCGGGTTTCAACCTTCAGCAAATCATCGAATCCGGCAGGTTTTATAAACCGGGTAGACATCTCGTACACTGGTAACATCACCCCCTGTTCTTCCATGGTTTTATAAGAAATTCCCAACGCCTCAAGCCAGTCTATACGGGCCATTTCAAAGTATCTGGCGTAATTGCCATGATGCACCACTCCCATCTGATCGGTTTCGGCATATCTAACTTTAACATAGGTGTGATGTGTTTTCATATAAATAAAAGCGAGTTTTTAAACAGGTTTTTGTACTTTCATAGCCGGAACCTAGTATGCATAAATTTTTCTTAAAATTCAATAGATAAACGGTTTTTTTTTCACCTAATTTGTTCACATATTTGTTCCACAAGACAACGGGTTTTTAAAATCCGTTTTTGAATGAAATAAAACTACTAATCCTAAACACCCTAACCAGAAGCATGTCAAAAACTGCGCAATCAGTTTGGAATAGCTGCCTAGCTTTTATCAAAGACAACATTACTCCACAGGCTTATAAAACCTGGTTCGAGCCTATACAAGCAGTAAAACTTACCGATTGCGCGTTGAGCATTCAGGTGCCTTCCAAATTCTTTTATGAATGGCTGGAGGAACATTACGTAAAACTGCTAAAGGTTTCGTTGAATCGGGAACTGGGAGATAAAGCAAAACTGGTATACATAATAAAAATGGAAAATACCTACGGAAATAAACTTCCGTTCACAGAAAAGATTCCCAGTACCCAACGCAGTCATATGGCCTCGCAGGAAGTAGATGTTCCTGTAAAGAATAAGAATCCCGAGCTTAAAAATCCGTTTATTATTCCCGGGATACGAAATGTAAAAATCGAATCTCAGCTTAATCCCAATTACAATTTTGAAAATTTTCTGGAAGGCGATTCCAACCGTTTGGCGCGATCTGCCGGAAAAGCGGTTTCCAACAAACCCGGAGGAACTTCTTTTAATCCTTTATTGATCTTTGGAGGAGTGGGATTAGGAAAAACGCATTTAGCCCATGCTATAGGGGTTGACATTAAAGATAAATACCCCGACAAAACGGTTTTATATATTTCTGCGGAAAAATTTACACAACAATATATAGAATCGGTAAAGAAAAACAATAGGAACGATTTCATTCATTTCTACCAGATAATAGATGTCCTGATAGTTGATGATATTCAGCTTTTATCGGGGAAGGCAGGAACACAGGATGTGTTTTTTCACATCTTTAACCATCTGCATCAAAATGGAAAACAGGTGATCCTTACCAGCGATAAAGCCCCGGTAGATATGCAGGACATCGAACAACGGCTTTTGTCACGCTTTAAATGGGGATTATCGGCAGAGCTTCAGCATCCGGATTTTGAAACCCGGGTTTCCATCATAAAATGCAAGTTATACCGGGATGGCGTTGAAATGCCGGAAGATATCATTGAATTTCTGGCCAACAACATCAAAACCAATATTAGGGAATTGGAAGGCGCCATAATTTCTTTAATCGCACATTCTTCCTTCAATAAAAAAGACATCACGCTGGAACTGGCCAAAAAAATAGTAGATAATTACGTAAAAAACACCAAAAGGGAAGTTTCCATCGATTATATCCAGAAGATCGTAAGCGATTATTTCCAGATGGATGTAAATACATTGCAGTCTAAAACCAGAAAAAGACATATTGTACAGGCCCGGCAATTGGCGATGTTCTTTGCCAAAAAATTTACCAAGGCCTCTCTCGCCAGTATTGGCAGCCAGATTGGGAAACGAGATCATGCCACTGTGCTTCACGCCTGCAAAACCGTAGATAATTTGGCAGCTACCGATAAACAATTCAAAAAATTCGTGGAAGATCTCAACAAGAAACTTACACTTTAATTCTTTTTTATGAAAACCAAAGTGTTAATGGTGTGTCTGGGAAATATCTGCAGATCACCGCTTGCCGAAGGCATTCTTAAATCGAAAGTAGATCCCGAAAAAGTGTATGTAGATTCTGCAGGAACGGGAGATTACCATGTAGGGCATCAACCCGATGAACGTTCTGTTCACATCGCAAAACATAACGGCCTGGACATAACAGATCAGAGAGGAAGGCAATTCAGTCGTGAAGATTTCGATAATTTCGATCACATATACGTCATGGACATTTTTAATTACGATGACGTAATGGCCCTTGCCCGTAACAAAAAAGACCGGCAAAAAGTGGAATTAATTCTGAATAAAGTTTTTCCGGGAGAAAAAGTAGATGTACCAGATCCTTTCCAGGGCGGAATTCATGGGTTCGAAAGAGTGTATGAAATGCTTGAAGAAGCCTGCTCTATAATAGCTTCAGAATTGGAACAAGAAGCCGGAAAAAAATAAATATCATGTTTAAATACTCCGGGAAACTATATCTTATCCCAACAACATTAGGTATTTCTAATCCGCTGGAAGTTTTACCTATTTCCATAAAAAAAGTCATAGAGCGCATAGATTATTACATTGTTGAAAATGAAAAAACCGCCAGAAAATCAATTAAACAGGTGGTTTCTTCAAAGAAACAAAGTGCGCTGAAATTATATTCCCTAAACAAGTTTACCGATCCTGCACAAATCCCCTCCTATCTTGATCCCTGTAAAAACGGCAACGATATGGGGCTATTGAGCGAGGCAGGATGTCCGGGAGTGGCAGATCCGGGAGCAGAAATTGTTCGGATTGCTCACAACGAAGGGATTCAGGTTGTTCCCCTGGTAGGGCCTTCTTCCATTCTTCTGGCCATGATGGGCAGCGGAATGAACGGCCAAAGCTTTACTTTTCACGGCTATTTGCCTATCGATAAAAAAGAGCGGAAACAAGAATTAAAAACGTTGGAAAGAATATCTTTTGAAAAAAATCAGGCGCAGATCTTTATAGAAACTCCTTACAGAAACAATAAACTTCTGGAAGATATGCTGCAGATTTTACAACCCACTACCAGAATTTGTGTCGCCTGCGATCTTACACTTCCTTCAGAATATTTACTTACAAAGACAGCTTCAGACTGGAAAAAAACAAAGGTCGACCTTCATAAAAGACCAACCATATTTGTTATTCAAAAAGAAGTATAAATTTTAGGATTCAGGTAAAACAACTCTTGCATTTCGCTCGGGCTTTATAAAGGAAGTGTCGTATCCGGCAAACCTCTTCATATAATATCCGATAGTAGTTCCAAAAGCATCGCTAAAAGCAGTAGCGCCCCAGCTTCTTAAATATTTTTTAACACTTCCGGGACCGGCTAAATGGGCTGCCGCCAGAATTCCGGACTCTGTAATCAGAACTCCGTTGATTTTTTTACCCACAAACCTTTTTATATCTCTTTTCAATATCCATTTGTTTCGGGAAGCATTGGCATAAAAAGCCGCTTCCTGAAGTTCGGGAGTATTTAAGAACTTTTTGGCATTGTAAATACCTATCAATTTCAGAGTTCCTTTACCGAACTGGTATTTACCGAGGTACCCGTATTGATTGACAGTTTTGTAGTTTCCCTGAGACTCCTTAAAGGCGACCGCTTCTTTAAAACCGATATAGGATTTCCCAAGGCTGGGCATCATTTTGACCTTTATCTGGCTTGCAGCAGCACTATCCATAGAAATGGCCGTGTAATGTAAAGTCTCATTGGGTGAGGTGGCAAAGATCTCCAGATCTACTGCTTTTTTTGTAGAAAAACTGTAAAATAAAGATCCTGCTACAATAGGAAGGATTGAAAATTTTGCAACTTTCTTTCTCATATATGTTTTATTCTGAAAAGGACACGATGTGTAAAACCCCCTTCAAATTCGACGCGCAAAGATACAACAATTTTTAATAAATTGATATACAGCGTGTTAAACAAAATTAAAGAAATCCCTCCAGAAGTTAAATTTTTAACCTTCTGAAAATCAATAAGTTTTAAGAGAACCGAGCAGAGGCTTTTTTCGAAAAAAGATCGCTGTTGAAAAAAATTAAAAGCTTATCGGTTAATTCCCTGCTTATTTATCCAATTAACATAGGCTCTTTTGTTCCTGTTGTGTTCGGAAAGAGTTTTAGAGAATTTATGATATCCGAAGTTCTCGACATCAGCTACAAAGTAATAATAATCGTGTTTGGTATAATTCAGCACCGCGTTTAAAGAAGAAATATCGGGCATAGTGATAGGTCCCGGCGGCAAACTGGCATATTTATAAGTGTTGTACGGCGAATCCAGCTGCAAATCTTTGTACAAAACCCGTTTTATAATAGTGTCGAAATCATTGTTCTGCCTTTTAATCGCGTAGATCACCGTAGGATCTGCCTCCAGTTTCCAGCCCTTGTGAAATCTATTCATATAAACCCCTGCTACCTTTGGTCGTTCCTCTGTTTTTGAAGTTTCCTTTTGTACAATGGAAGCGAGTACGGCTACCTGTTGTGGAGTTAACCCTATGTCTTTGGCTTTTGCGAGTTTTTCCGGAGTCCAGAATCTGTTATATTCCTTTAGCATTCTCTCTCGAAAATCCTCTGCAGACGTATTCCAAAAAAATTCATATTTATTGGGAATATACATTGCCAGGGCATTTTCTGAAGTAAACCCGTTTGCAGCCAGGAAACTTGTGTCTTGCATGGCTTTCAACAAAGAAATACTGTCTGCTTCGATTTGGGTTGCCACTCTTCCGGCGAGATCCCGCAATCGCTCCTGATTGTTATAAATAACCGATACAGGAGAATTCCGACTTCTTAAAACATCGATAATCTGGTTGTTATTCATATTCTTTTTCAGAATAAACCGCCCGGCTCTCACATGTCCTATGTATCCCTTTTTCTGTGCGACAACATCAAAATTTTCCATATTATCCAGGACTTTGCCAAGGCTGTCCCGGGCAACGGCATACGTGGCACCAGTAGGAATATAAACAGTCTCGGTTTGTGACGAAAAGCTGGTGTTTGGTGCCAGAATCACGTTATAAATATGATAGCTGAAAATTCCCAACAACACAAGGCCCACCAATACAGTAGCCAGTAAAATTTTTTTAATGTACATCCTTAATCAATTGATATAAAATCTCGTCTTTAAATTGGCCGTTAACCAAAATCCAGTCTTTTTTAATACCGGCTTTTTTAAAATTATTATTTTCAAAAAGTTTCATACTGGGCAAATTATCTGCGGTAACCCCGGCGTATACCTGATGTAATTCTAAATGAGAAAAACAATAATTACATATCAGGGATAGAGCTTCTTTGCCATAGCCTTTCCCGCGGTTATCCCGATCTACAATTAAAATGCCAAGGGCGGCTCTCCGATCTTTGGGTTCCAGGTCAAAAAGATCTAACAGGCCAATGGGTCTGTCTTCTTTATCGCAGATCATAAGACGAAGTTGTTTTACTTCATATACATCCCGGTGAGAATTCTGAAGATATTTTCTTATAATAAGACGGGAATATGGTACACGGGTAGCACTGATTTCCCAGAAATCCTCGGTATTTTCCACCTCAAGAATAAAATCCAGATCTTCAGGTTCAAGAGCTCTTAAATAAACTTTTTCTCCTTTTAAGGTCAGCATTCTATTTCCCCTTTAAAAACCATTTCTGCCGGGCCATTCAGCCAGACATCGTAGTAGTTCCCTTTTTGATTTCTTTTGAAAGTCACTTCGAGTTCGCCGCCGGGAGTGGTCAACTTTACCTTATTCGAAGTTGTTTTGCCAAGGGCATGTACAGCGATAGCAACTGCTGTGACACCGGTGCCACAGGAATACGTTTCATCTTCCACACCTCTTTCATAGGTACGAACCATAAAAACATCGTTTTTGATCTGTTGTACAAAATTAACAT
>JBAVQO010000654.1:0-5444 GCA_049694135.1 Gillisia sp.
ATTTCACCTTTTACATCGATAGATATTTTTTGAGAAAGATCCCCGTTCGCTACTGCCGTTGCTACGTTAGCGATTTCTCTCACCTGGCTGGTAAGATTACTCGCCATAGTATTCACATTACCTGTAAGATCCAGCCATGCTCCCGCCACGTTTGGTACTTCTGCCTGGCCTCCCAACATTCCTTCGGTTCCTACCTCACGGGCAACACGTGTTACTTCATTTGAAAGAATATTCAGGGAATCCACCATGGTATTGATAATGGTAGAAAGTTCCAGTACTTCTCCCCCTTTTTCCTCTTCCGAAATCTTTTTTGATAAATCTCCATTCGCAACAGCTTTTGTTACCGATGCGATCTCCCTTACCTGGGTGGTAAGGTTAGAAGCCATGGTATTTACATTTTCGGTTAATTCCAGCCACGCACCGCCCACATTAGGAACTTCTGCCTGGCCTCCAAGAATACCTTCTGTACCTACTTCACGGGCCACACGTGTAACCTCATCAGAGAAGATGTTGAGGGAATCCACCATGGTATTGATCGTTTCCTTAAGTTCTGCAATTTCTCCTTTAGCCTCGATCGCAATTTTTTGAGCCAGATCTCCTTTTGCCACCGCGGTTGCCACGTTGGCAATTTCCCTTACCTGAGTGGTAAGATTCGAGGCCATATAATTTACATTGTCGGTAAGATCTTTCCAGGTTCCTGCAACGTCCGGTACCTTGGCCTGTCCTCCCAAAATCCCTTCGGTTCCTACCTCACGCGCCACACGGGTAACCTCATCAGAGAAGATGTTAAGCGAATCTACCATCTGGTTAATGGTATCTTTAAGTTCTGCTATTTCTCCTTTTACATCGATCGTAATTTTTTGAGAAAGATCTCCGTCGGCTACCGCGGTAGCTACATTAGCAATTTCCCGTACCTGTGTGGTAAGGTTACTTGCCATGATATTAACATTGTCGGTAAGATCTTTCCAGGTTCCGGCGGCACTGGGTACCGTTGCCTGTCCTCCCAGTTTTCCTTCAGTTCCCACTTCGCGAGCCACACGGGTTACTTCCGCCGCAAACAACGTCAGGGAATCCACCATGCTGTTGATCGTATTAGAAAGTACCAATACTTCTCCCCCTTTTCCTTCTTCGGTAATTTTTTGTGAAAGATCTCCCTGGGCAACCGCAGTGGTAACCGAGGCGATCTCCCGCACCTGGTTGGTAAGGTTACTTGCCATGGTATTAACATTATCGGTAAGATCTTTCCAGGTTCCGGCCACATCGGGAACTTCGGCCTGGCCTCCCAGTTTTCCTTCGGTACCCACTTCTCTCGCCACACGAGTTACCTCATCGGAAAAAATATTCAGGGAATCCACCATCTGGTTGATGGTATCTTTCAATTCTGCTATTTCTCCTTTAACATTGATAGAGATCTTCTTGGAAAGGTCACCATTTGCTACTGAAGTTGCCACTCCTGCAATCTCCCGCACCTGAGCGGTAAGATTGGAAGCCATTGTATTCACATTTACAGTAAGATCCTTCCAGGTACCCGCAACATCTGGTACATCTGCCTGTCCTCCTAATTTTCCTTCTACCCCCACTTCCCGGGCCACGTTAGTTACCTCTGCGGCAAAAATGTTCAGGGAGTCCACCATTCTGTTTATGGTAGTTGAAAGGCCCAACACCTCTCCTCCTTTTCCTTCTTCGGTAATTTTTCTGGAGAGATCCCCATCAGCCACCGCTGTGGTTACACGGGCAATTTCCCTTACCTGCTCGGTGAGGTTGCTCGCCATCTGGTTTACATTATCGGTAAGGTCTTTCCAGGTTCCGGAGACGTTTGGCACACTGGCCTGTCCGCCGAGTTTTCCTTCTACTCCCACCTCACGGGCCACCTGCGTTACCTGTTCTGCAAAAATATTAAGACTGCCCAGGGTCCGGTTAATAACATCGGCCATAGCTCTGAAATCACCGGTTACTGTAAGACTAAATTTATCTTCCAGTTTTCCCGCTGCTATACTATTAAGGATCCTACTTACTTCCAGTACAGGTTTTGCGATCGCTTCAATAAGAATATTAATGTTATCGATCATGTCTTTCCAGACCCCACTGGAAGCCCTGAATTCTGCCCTGGCATCCAGGTTTCCTTCAATACCACCCACGCGGGAGATTCTCGAAACTTCGGTACTTACACCCCCGATCATTTCCACCATCGTGTTGTAAGCTTCCGCCAGATCGGCAAATTTGTCATTTCGTTCTTTCGAAAGCCGGACAGAAATGTCGCCCTCCCTAAAGGCTTCAAGGGCAAAGATCAGCCTGTCTAACTGTTCATGCATATATTCATTATCCTTGAACATTTCTTTATCGGTAACTCTTTTGGAGTTCCTAACCAGAGGTCGTTTTGCGGGACTTGATTTTCGGGAAGCGGTTTTACTGGTTGTGGTGGGAGAGGTTGTTTTCTTAGGCATTTTACAGGGTAGATTTAAATAATGCTTAAAGAATGTTGTATTTATTCTTTTGATTAATAATTTTTCATGGTTGTAAAAGACGCACTTTATATTTAGTAACTGTGTGAAAATTTTGTGAAAATTGTGTGAAGAAATTGTGAGTTCAAGAATTATTGAGCTACTATTACTTCCGCAAAACAATCTTTAGTCCTTCTATTAGCAGGGCTTCCAAAGAAAAGATCAGCTTTTTTAGAAATGGGATTTTACAAAAAAAGAAAAAGCATCATTTTTATTTATAAAGCGATATGCTGACGGCATAAAGGCATTTCGGTGGTAGGTTTTGCGAATTTTATTGTTATTTTTGACAAACATCAGAAGGCTTTGATACCTATAGTTGTAATAGTTGAATCTCAAAAAAAGATTTTTTTAATACCAAAGTATCGAATCATACATTAATACAATATTCTAAATCAAAATGGCTAAAATATTACTAGTTGAAGACGATTATTACTTAGGTCTTATCATCAATGACCAACTTGAAATGAATGGTTACGAAGTAAGTCTTTTAAGGTTACCCTCTCAAACCGTCGAAAATCTTCAAGAAGATGATTTTGATCTGGTGATAATGGACAAATTACTTAGCGGAGTTGATGGTACTGAAGTGTGTGCCCAAATAAGGAAAACGGAAGGCATTTCCAATATTCCTATCCTTATGATGTCGGGTCTCGATGGAGCCCGGGAAATTTGTCTCACCGCAGGAGCAAATAATTTTATTGCCAAACCTTTTGAAGTTCAAGGTTTACTGGAGAGTATTGAAACCACTCTTGCGAGCGCAAAAGAACTGTCTTAAAGCCCTCAGCCTTCTTTCCGCTCTTCACAACCTTAAATGCACAAGATCGGAATTTTTCCTGCAGTAGATTCTTTTGCAGGTTTAAAATATCAGGAAGCTTTATTCTCTTTTTTAGATTTCGCCTTGCTTCTGAAATATTCTATAATCATGGGTAAAAGCGATAAGACTACGATCCCCGCGATGGCGATTTCAAAATTGTTTTTTACAAACGGAAGATTTCCGAAGAAATAGCCAATAAATACCAAAAGAAGTACCCAGCCGGTTCCTCCTAATACATTGTATTTAAGGAATTTTCCGTAGTGCATATCTCCTATTCCGGCAACAAAGGGAGCAAAAGTCCTAACAATGGGAACGAATCTGGCCAGGATGATGGCTTTTGGGCCGTGTTTATCGAAAAAATCCCGGGTTTTATCAATGTGTTTTTTGCTTATAAGCTGCTTCTCACCTATTTCCCATTTTAAAACTTTCAGACCAATAGTTTTTCCGAAGTAATAATTAAGACTATCTCCCCCAACTGCCGCAACAATCATAATTGGCAAAACCAACCATAAACTCAATTGTGCGGTGTTTCCCGCATCATTTTGAACTCCTGCACAAAAAGTTCCCGCCGCAAACAACAGGGTATCTCCCGGTAAAAAAGGCATAATAACGAAACCTGTTTCAACAAAGATGAACGCAAAGAGAATGGCATACACCCAAAATCCGTATTGCACAATCATGGTAAAAAGGTGGGTGTTGATATGCAACAAAAAATCAATAATACTATTCATCAAAAAAAAACTGAGGTTTATAATCTACGCTGATTAGTAAGAGCTAAATATAGATTCTTCAGCAACTCTTCGGAAATTTTTAATAATAATATATTGTTAATCCCTTGATCCGTGTCGATTATTGGGGAAAGAGGAAAGATTAATTTGAGCTTAAAATTTTAATTTTTACACACAACTCTCGTTTTGAGCACAGCCGTTGTTGTTTCCAAAGGTATTTTCTACCTGTAAAGTAGTATGATTTATTTCGAATTTGTCATGAAGCTCTTCTCTTATCTTCATTAAAAAATCATCATCCAGTCCTTCCGGAATTACCAAATGTGCGGTAAGAGCGGTTTCTGTAGTACTCATAGCCCATATGTGTAGATCATGCACCTCTTCTACCCCTTCAACTGAATGCAGAAAATCATTTACTTCCTTAATATCTATATCTTCGGGAACCGCATCGAGAGCTAATTTCACGGAATCCCGTAACAGTCCCCAGCCACTGTAAAGAATAACCGCCACGATTACCAGACTTAAAAGAGGATCTATCCAGGTTATTCCTGTAAGTTTAATAATTAAACCACCTATTACAACGCCCAGAGAGACACCGGCATCGGCCGCCATATGTAAAAAAGCACCTTTAATATTAAGATCGTCTTTCTTGCCTTTCATAAACAACAGGGCTGTAACGGTGTTTATAACGATCCCAATCCCCGCCACAATCATAATTACATTTCCAGGAACTTCCACAGGATTCTTCAGCTTCAAAATGGCATCGTAGGCTATAATTCCCGCGGCTCCGAAGATTAGAATACCGTTTATGAGCGATGCCATAATGGTAGTTTTCCGCAGTCCGTAGGTATAATTGCCGGAAGGTTTTTTACTGGCTGCCCAGGTCGCTGCCCAGGCGAGAATCAGGCTCAACACGTCGCTGGTATTATGGCCGGCATCGGCCAGCAACGCAGAAGAATCTACGGAAAAACCGTAAAATACTTCCACTCCTACATATAAGACATTTAAACCAATACCGATGGCAAAGGCTTTTCCGTGGTTTGAAACTGCGTGATCGTGAGAATGTGACATTTGGCAAAAATAAGAAAAGCCCAAATGCAATGGAAGTGCATTAATTGTTGCATTTATCGCAAATTCCTTTTACCACAAGATTTACATCTTCGGCTTTAAAATTTTTTGGCAGGCTGATCTGCGGAATTTTATAATCGGTAAGGCAAATGGTTTCATGACAGGAAGTACAATGGAAATGAAGATGAAGATCGTTCTCTATTTCACAATTACATCCTTCTTCGCACAAGGCATATTTGGTTATGCCGGTACCGTCATCGATTTTGTGCACCACTCCTTTTTCTTCAAAAGTCTTTATTGAACGGTACAAGGTGGTTCGATCGGATTTAACATATACAT
>JBAVQO010000655.1:0-1599 GCA_049694135.1 Gillisia sp.
TTATAACGTAAGGAAAAATCTATATCCTTATTTAAAACGCCCAAATTACCCACTTTGTTTTTTCGCATTCTTTGTTGAATTTCCCAGCGTGGCATATCGAAATACAATAGCATATCTGCTTTCTGAGCTACTATAGAGGAGCCCGGACCGTAGACAACAATTACTTCTGCAGATGACTTAAATATGTGTTGTTTTAATTCCTTTAATTTATTTTCATCGAGATAATTCCCCAATTCTAAATTTGTTAAATATCCAAACACACGGTCATCAGTAACAAAAGGAAATACCATTTTTTCGATTTCTTCAGCGGATTTAAAAGTGTCTTTCATATAATAAAAAACATCAGGAGAAAAAATTTCTTTTATGGCCCTTTCAATTTCTACATCATTTACCCCGTGGTAAGTCTCAATCAATATGAGGGATTTTTCATTTTTCTTTATAGAACCCCTTAGTTTATGGGTAATTTCCTCCCAACCACTATAGCATACTTTATCCTCCCTACGAATGTTAATCGTAGGTGTTTTATTAAAATTTGATTTCATTTTTAAAATTTATTTCCCTTATTCAATAAAAAACACATCCCTAAAATACCGGCGTATTGTGTTTGTTCTGCTGCAACTATATCTATATTTCCGCCGGGCACCCAACTATGTTTTTCCACCATCTTACGGAGATAAGGAAGTATCTCGTTTTTACTTTTCATAATACCACCTCCCACTATTACCCTTTCGGGATCAAAAGCATGGATCAAATTAATAATACCAACACCCCAGGCTCTTAAACTGTTCTCTTTTATTGAGCCAGCAAGCTTATCCCCATTTTCTGCTTCCAGAAATATTTTTTCAAAATTTAAACGATCATGATTTTTAAGGGTGCTACTTTCATAATTGGGAGAGGTTTTTACTTTTTCCAAAGCCCAAGTGGAACTTTCAGATTCCAAACATCCTATATTGCCACAATTACAAATATCTCCATACATATTTACAGACATGTGACCGCCTAAATTACCCGCAAGAAAGTTCCTGCCTCTCAATATTTTTTCATCCAGAAGCACGGCAGACCCCACTCCGGTGCCTAGTGTTACCATAACCAAATCGGCAGTTCCTTTTCCTGCTCCATATTGCCATTCTCCAACGAGTGCTGCTCGGGCATCATTTTCAAGAATAAGCGGAACACCCCAGTTATGTTCTGCCCAACCTTCCAAATCCACTAAATGTGCATCCGGGTATTTTACATATTCTGAAAGTATTTTTTTATTTTCATGATTTACTATTCCCGGAAAAGCGACTCCTATCCCGCCTAAAGAAAAATCATTTTCCAATAAGGTGTTTATTTCGATTTTAAGATCCTCTAATCTTTTCTTCAGACTGGTTTTAGAATCAGCAGGAAGAGAATGTGTTTTTAATATCTCACCATTGACATTGACCAATCCCATTTTAATACGGGTTCCTCCCATATCGATTCCTAAGCTTACCTTCTGCATTTTTTAAACTTTTACATTCCAACTTGCCTCTATTTCTTCTAGGCTCTTTTGTTTGGTTTCAGGAATAAATTTCCAGGTGAAGAGAAGTAATAGAATAGAGTTTATAAGAAATATTC
>JBAVQO010000656.1:0-2848 GCA_049694135.1 Gillisia sp.
ATATCCTTTATTTTGCTTTTCGTTCTTTATCATCTTGCGGAGTATATGCTCATGTTTAACAATAATATTCCGCTATTTTTTACATTCCAGATTCTGTTCTTTGGTGCTGCGATCTTATTGGGAAACTGGTATTCAAAGAATGGTTTAAGCGCGTGGGGGCTGCCATTGTCCAGGAAAATAATAACGCGTGTTTTGCTGGGAATTGTTCTGGGGTTTATTCTTTATGCAATTCCGTACTGGTTATCGATCCGGTTTGGGATAGAAAAGATCACCGCGGTTCCATCCATTAAAGAGATCATTAAAAACAGTTTACCCTTTACCTTCGGAGTGCTCTTAACTTCTTTTTCTGAAGACATTCTTACCCGGGGGCTTATCTTTTCACACCTGCACGGCAAAATAAAACCCCTGTACCTGATTTTGCTGTCGGCAACAATTTATTTGTTGAACCATATTTATCGCCTGAATGACGGGCCAGATGTGTTGCTTTATATCTTCTTGCTGGGAGTGGTTTTCTTTATTCCGCTAATGAATTCCAAAAATTTATGGATTACCGGCGCTATGCACTGGACTGGAAATGTTGTTTTTTTTGTTAGTCATAATATAATTCAAACGCAAGAAATAGAAAATACCCTTAGCTATAATTATCTATTTTCAATATTCCTTTGTTTAATGATCCCCGCAGTGTGGATAATTACCAAAAGATACCGATTAAAAACAGAGATAGCTGACAGGAATGTTTCCAGCCAACAAAAGAAAACCACCTGAATTACAATAGTGAGGTGAATCCAAAGGCCGCCATTCTACTGCCGTTTTAGCGGTAAAATAATTTCCACAGGCCGCAGGCTCACCAATAATGAATCAAACAGAATCAAAAGTATGAGTAATTACGATCTGCAGCGGTTTCTGGACGCACAGGAAAAAGATTACGCCCTCGCTCTGGAGGAAATTCGCCGGAGCCGAAAAAGGAGCCATTGGATGTGGTATGTTTTTCCGCAATTGAAAGGACTTGGCGTAAGCACTACCTCTCAATTCTACGGAATCAGCGGGACTGACGAAGCTAAAGAATACCTGGAACACCCGGTACTGGGAGCGCGGCTGCGGGAAATTTCCCGTGCCCTGCTTGATCAGGGTTCCTGCGATGCCCAACAAATCCTGGGCAGCCCCGATAATATGAAGCTGCGATCCAGTATGACTTTGTTTGCTTCGGTTTCAGAAAATGATCCTGTTTTTAAAAAAGTGCTGGAGAAATTCTTCGATGGAGAAAAAGATCAAAAAACCCTGTCGCTCATCGGTCAGAAAGAAAACCTATAGTTTGCGAGGCATCATCAAAGAACCAGAAACCTTAACCTGAGGCTGTAACTACTTTTTGGGTGGCAAATCGAAAGCCTGTGCTTCATGTTCGAAATGGTTCCTGTGCGAACCATCGCAAAACGGCTTGTTGTTGGAAAGACCGCACCGGCAAAGGGTAACTTTTTCTCTACCTCCCAGGCCGTAATTATTTCCGTCTTTATCTACTATTTCAAAATCTCCTGCTATTATTAAAGATCCGTTGTTGTTAACGGTAATTTTTGTTTTCGACATTTTTAATTGCTTTTATAAGGGAGCCAAAATACCATTTTTTTAGCTAAAACCACCTTCAACTTCAAGCACCTCCAGAAAAATTCACGACTGAACTTCTAACTTTTCCTAACAAAATTCCGAAGTTTGCTTTACTTCAGCCGTTTACTAAACTTAGAAGTTACAAATGCTATTCGACCAAAAACCGGTGATTTCCGAAATGGTTTTCAAATCCTGTTTTAAAGAATTCAGCTCTTTCGACATTTACAAACATTCAATTTTCCCCTCTTATAACTAACACTATCCGCACAAAAAATGAATAACCGTATAATTATCTACGATTTTTTGGCATTTTATTTGATACTTCTTCATTCCCAGCCTGCTTTAAAAGGTCGCATTGGCGATTTCAATCTGTAACCAAATAAAACTCAATATATGGAACCCAAGAAAAACGCTAATGTCGATTTAAACAAACGAAGAGGACTATTTTTGCAACTCGGATTGATCTTGGTGCTTTTGCTCGCTTATTTTGCGATCAATTGGAAAAGTTACGATGAGCAGGAAGAATATACCCCAACCCTTAGTTCTAATGATGTTGATGAGGAAGTGATTCCCATCACTCAGCTGGCAATTAAAACGCCGCCGCCGCTTCCGAAACCGGCACAAATCCTGAAAGTGATAGATAACGATGAACCTGCTGTCGAAGATAAAATTCAATCTACAGAGCTCACCGATGAGCCTCTCCCGGAGGTGAGCGACATCGTCGAAGCCCCAAAAGAGGATCCTATTACAGTTCCCTATGATTTTATTGAAAGCGTTCCCATTTTTCCGGGATGTGAAGAATTTACTTCCAATAAGGAAAGAAAGAAATGTATGAGCGATAAAATTACCCAATTTGTGAATTCTCATTTTAATAGAGATTTGGGGCAGAACCTGGGGTTATCGGGAATCAACAGGATTTCGGTTGTCTTTAAAATAAATACAAATGGAAATATAGTAGACATTCAATCCCGTGCGCCATATCCCAAACTCGAAGAGGAAGCAAAAAGAATAATTGAAGAATTGCCAAAGATGAAACCGGGAAAACAGAGAGGAAAACCTGTTTCGGTTTCTTACTCGTTGCCTATTATTTTTAGTGTTCAGGAATAATTGTTAATGGTTTAGAAGAAAAGCGATTTTTGGCACCCGAGCTGCTGGAGATCGCTTTTTATTCCTCCCGATTTTCAGAATATATCGTTGGTATGATTCGCTTCTACAAAAAATTTGCTCCCATGACCACTGCAGCCACTAT
>JBAVQO010000657.1:0-1892 GCA_049694135.1 Gillisia sp.
GTACGAGATATAAGATTTCGCCAGTAATCCCGCTTTCTGATAATTAGGAACACTGATGCGTTTATTTTTAATTTCCATCGAAGGCACATTTTTCAGCTTGTGCAGTAACTTTCTGTAGTAAATATAAGCTGTATACACTCCGAATCTGGCTTCTACCGGTAAAACTGCTATTCCGGCAAGACCGGCCTTAAAATCATCTTCTATTTCGTCTATTATTTGTTGTTTACTTACTTCATCCAGCGCATCAAGATTAGCGTTTGGAAAATAGCTCCTGCTTAAGTCTTCAAAATCGGCTTTTAAATCGCGTAAAAAATTCACTTTCTGAAAGGCAGAGCCCAAACGCATTGCCGATTCCTTCAGGGCTTCATATTTTTCTTTATCGCCCTTAACAAAAACCTTCAGGCACATCAATCCAACCACATCTGCGCTCCCGTAAATATACTCATTATACTCTTCCTGTGTTAAATAGGCAGATTTATGTAAATCCAGTCTCATACTTTTTAAAAAAGCATTGTATAATGGTTCCTCGATCTTGTACTTATGAACCGTTTCCTGAAAAGAATTCAAAATCGGGTTAAGGCTTATTCTGGCTTCTATGGCTTTGTAAAGATCTGTGGTAAAATCATTAAGTAAACTTTCCTTATCGTAGTCGTGAAACGAATCTACAATTTCATCTGCAAACCGCACAAAACCATAGATGTTATAAATATCCTGACGGATGCCCGGCGCCAGCATTTTTGTGGCAAGCGAAAAGGAAGTGCTGTAGCTGTTGGTAACAACTTTGCTGCAACTCCTGGAAACGGTGTCAAAAATCGATTTCATAATTTGTATTCTTTTTCAATAAGTCCTGTAGCCAATTTGCCCGAAATTAGTGAAGGTGGTACCCCGGGGCCGGGAACAGTAAGCTGGCCGGTAAAAAAAAGGCCTTTCACCTTTCCACTCTTCAATTTCGGTCTTAAAAATGCCGTCTGGAGCAGGGTATTTGCCAATCCATACGCATTTCCTTTATAACTGTTATATTCGCTTACAAAATCGTTTACACAAAACGAGTCTTTAAACATAACGGAATTTCTTACTTCCTGGTTTGTAATTTTTTCGAACCGATCCATAATTTTTTCGAAATAAGTTTCTCTGAGTTCGGGTGTGTCTTCTAATCCCGGAGCCAGCGGGATAAGAAAAAAACCATTTTCGCAGTTTTCGGGAGCCGAAGAAGCATCTGTTACCGAGGTAAAATTGGCATAAAACAGAGGGGCTTTTGGCCAGGCCGGAGTGTCATATATTTCCCGGGCGTGCGCGTCAAAATCTGTATCAAAAAACAGATTATGATGGTTGATGTTCTGAAGTTTTTTGTTGAACCCAACATAAAAAAGTAGGGAGGAAGGCGCAAATATCTTTTTTTGCCAATATTTTTCTGAATATTGTCTATAGGCTGGCTCCAGCAGTGTTTCGGTATGATGGTAATCGGCACCGCTTAAAACAATATCTGTTGAAATGGTTTCGTTGTTTACTTCCAGAGAAGAAACCTTATGATTGGTTACATTAATTTTTTTAACCACCGCCCCGGTTCTTATTTCTACTCCCAACGATACCGCCAGCTCCTTCATCCCCTTTATTACAGAATACATTCCACCTTTAGGATGCCAGGTGCCCAGCCCAAAGTCAGCATAATTCATAAAGCTGTAAAAAGAAGGGGTATCGCCCGGTTTTGCCCCAAGAAAAAGAACCGGAAATTCCAGAATCTGAATAAGTTTTTTATTGCTGAATTCCTTTCGAACATCTCTGGAAATAGTGCTAAAAAATTGTCCGATCCGGGAGATCGTCGCCGGAGTAACAAGTTCTAAGGGAGAAACTCCCGGGCGATACACCAGGTCTTTTATGGCAATATCATAGTT
>JBAVQO010000658.1:0-2328 GCA_049694135.1 Gillisia sp.
ATGCAACACTGATCGATTTCCGGGCAAACCCGCAGGAAAAATTTGAAGGGGAAGTAGAAATAGTGGAGGAAACAGATGGCGCTCTGGAAAAATTAATTGAATATGTAAAGGATAAGAGCAACTATGAAGTAGCCATTCTCTTTAGATCCAATGAAGAATTGTACAAAGATTTTGGTCTTATACAGGCTTTGGTAGAACCTGAAGGATTTAAAGTAGAAATAAAAGGAAGTACCTCTTCCTTTACGCGGCAGCGTGAAATATCCTGTGTTTTGGACACCATAAGAAATAGGAGAATGGGCTCACCTATAGAGAACAGGGATGGTATTAGAAAATATATTGACACGGAGATCAAAGTAAAATATCCGCTTTGGAATAAAGATCTATTGGATGATTTTTCCAATCTCTTTGAATATTACTACGATCAATATAATGAAGAGTCAGTCTATGCAGATTTTATTGAATTTGTAGAAGACATTACAGCTAAGGACGACGGACAGCTTTTTAAGATCCTGAAGAATCAGAGGAAAGATCTGGTCAGGACGGTGATTCTTACCACCATCCATCGGGTGAAAGGTATGGAATATCAAAATGTAATTGTGCCTGCATCAATTGCTAAGTTACCTTTTGATCCCCGGGAGAGAACCTATACTCCCGAAGAGCTTGAAGAATTAATTGATGAGGAAAAGCGGCTAAGGTCTGTGGCCTACTCCCGGGCTGAGAAAAATCTTTTTGCCGAAATAGGAGAAAGGGAAAATTCTGTTGAGAATTATTGTCAATTCATTCCTGATGCAGGAGTTGTAAGCCGGGGAATTCCCGTGAAGAATGGAGATAATATTACCATGATCTCCTGGAAAGCAAGAAATGGAGACGCTAATTTAGAGCTGCATTCTTTTCTTCATGAGGAACTGACACTTGGACAACGTGTGCATATAGGAACAGATAACTATGGCAACTATGGTGTATTTCACCAGAACCGAATGCTGGAGAAGTTCAGTACTAGATACTCGGCATCATATAATGAAGCAAAATACCACGGAATCTATATTGATTCAATAGTGAGATATACTGTAGAAGATTGTTTAAGGTATGATGAAAAACATAATACCACTTATTTTCAGACATGGTCTCAGGAGGCAAAAAGTCGGGGCTATATATACATTGTAAATTTCTTTGGCTATGCCGTTCCCGCGAATGAATGGTTGAGTAATCAAAGAGAGATGTTAGAGAGACTTAATAATAACCAAAGAGTAAACACGCTGCAATAAATGCTAAGCCTACAACAAGCCATAGAGATCAGGGAATCAATTTTAGCTTACTTAGAGGCTACATTCTCTTTTCAGGATAAGAAAGTGCATAAGGCCTTTTACGATTTTGTTACTGACCATCAGGACGGCATGTTCAAAGGTCCGTACCTTTCTCTGAAGTTACCATTTGTCACTGCTGGAAAAGAAGAAGAAGAGAAGATTCCCCTGGATATAAAACCCGCATGGCCTCCTTATGATCATCAGGTAAAAACATGGCACCGGCTTAGCAGCAGGGACAAAAAACCTGAACCTACTATTGTGACCACCGGTACCGGCTCCGGGAAAACGGAGTCTTTCATGTATCCGGTTCTCGACTACTGTTATAGAAATCTGGACCGTCCCGGGATAAAGGTGATCATCCTTTACCCTATGAATGCCCTGGCAACAGATCAGGCAAAACGTCTTGCAGAAGCTATTTTTGAAGATGAGCGTCTAAAAGGAAAGATCACTGCCGGCTTGTTTTTAGGTGAGGGTGAGAACGCCTCTTCTTATCCCAAGAGTATGGGAGCAGATCATATCATCGAAAACAGGGGTTCTATAATTGATTCCCCTCCCGATATTTTGCTTACCAATTTTAAGATGCTCGATTACGGGCTGATGAAGAGTAATTACCAGGATCTTTGGTTGGGGAATTTACAGGATCCTGAGCTGCTGCAGTACCTCATTCTGGATGAATTGCACACCTATGATGGAGCCCAGGGTACAGATGTTGCCAACCTAATTCGCAGGTTTAAATTAAAGCTGAAGGTCCCTACAGATCACCTTTGCCCGGTAGGTACTTCGGCAACGATTGGTACAGGAAAAGAAGCCCCGGGTTTATTAGCTGATTATGCCACTAAAATATTTGGAGAAAAGATAGGTGCAGATTGCGTGATCACAGAAAACAGACAGGATGTAGAGAGCTTCTTTGGACCGGATAATGAATTGGAACCTTTCCTTCCCAGAACAAGTACTCTCAAAGATCTTAAGCCCCTCACCAATGAAGGCTATGAAAATTACCTAAAAAGACAGGTAAGGGCATGGC
>JBAVQO010000659.1:0-3370 GCA_049694135.1 Gillisia sp.
GTGGTGTACCGTTATGGAAACTCGAGCCGGAAAATTTTGCTGGTTCATGGATGGAGTGGCCGGGGAACCCAAATGGCCGTTTTAGCCAGGCATCTTAAAGATCATGGATGGGAAATAATAAGTTTTGATGCGCCCGCCCACGGAAAAGCTCCCGGCAAAAAAAGTGGCATGCACTATTTTATCGACAGCATTTGGCATTTAAACTCATTGTATGGCCCTTTCGACGCGGCAATAGGTCATTCTTTAGGCGGAATGTCTTTATTAAAAACCGTAAAAGAAGGCCTTCCGTTAAAAAAACTGGTGATCATTGGCACCGCCAACAGCATTACCCAGATCACCAGAAATTTTGTGAAAAATCTTCAGCTAAACGAGGCGGTAGCCAAAAAAATGAAAGCTTATTTCGACAAGAAATTCGGAGAAGATATGGACAAGAGCTCCGGCGCCGTATCTGCCAAAAACGTGGCTGTTCCAACCCTAATTGTTCACGATGAAAACGATGTGGATGTAGATGTTTCTTCGGCTTTTGAAATACATGAAGCCCTCCCCCACAGTAAATTACTCATTACAAAAAATCTGGGGCATCGAAAGATTTTAGGAGATCCTTCTGTAATTAACAAAATCACAACGTTCATCACGGTATAATCTTTGTAGTTTTAAAATAGTTGCAACAAAAAAGAAAATTCTATGAAAAAATATGCTCTGGAAAAATCCGAAAACGAATGGAAGAGTCAACTTTCTGAGGAGCAGTATCGGGTTCTTCGGCAAAAAGGAACCGAAGCTCCGCATACAGGAAAGTAAAACCTGCATTTCGAAAATGGCGAATACCGATGTGTCGCCTGTAACGCGAAACTTTTTGAAAGTGAAAGTAAATTCAAAAGTAACTGTGGCTGGCCCAGTTTTGATGATGCCATCGAAGGAAGTATCGAGTATGTACCCGATAATACCTTTGGAATGAAACGCACTGAAATTCTTTGTGCCAACTGCGGAAGTCATCTCGGCCACGTTTTTGATGACGGTCCCACCGAAACCGGCCAACGTTTTTGTGTAAATTCTGCCAGCATTGAATTTGAAAAATAATAATTCTAAACCTTAAATTATGAAAAAAATATTAGCTCTTTTTGTTATGTCGTCTCTGGTATTAACCTCCTGTAGCAGCGATGGTCCCGTCGGACCTGAGGGACCTCCGGGCCCACAAGGACCTGCAGGAACTACCGGAACTGTGATCGATGTTACCGGCGAGTTTACTTCTGATAATAACTACGAACTATCGGTAGATTTTAATGAACAGGGGGTAGAAGTTTTTGAATCTGATGCCGTCCTTGTTTACCTAAAAACAGGTGAAGATGGTACTGCAGGCGGATCTCCTGTAGAAGTCTGGAGACAACTGCCACAGACCTACTACGTAAATGGCGGTCAACTTCAGTACAACTTCGATTATACCTTCTTTGATGTACTGATCTTTCTTGACGGTACTGTTGATTTTGGATCTCTGGATTCGAGTTATACCGATAACCAGGTTATGCGAATAGTTATTGTTCCTGCCGATTTTGCACAAACTTCAGGCGTGGATGTTAGCAGTATGAAAGCGGTAATGAATGCACTGAATGTAAAATCTTCAGATATTCAAAATGTAAAGCTTAAAAAGTAGATTTTAAATAATTAAAAACCTTCAGCCTCTTTTTCTATAAAGAGGCTTTTTTTATTTCAGGAAGAAATCGTTCCCGGTTTTCCTTACTTGATTTAGACTTTTAGTTTAAGCTAATATTCCGTAAATTCGCAATTCTTAAATTGTTATAAAAATTCCGAATATGAGTAAATATGATGTCATAGTTTTAGGAAGTGGTCCCGGCGGATATGTTACCGCGATCCGCTCTTCTCAACTAGGTTTTAAAACCGCAATTATCGAAAAAGAAAGTCTGGGTGGAGTTTGTTTAAATTGGGGATGTATTCCTACCAAAGCTTTGCTGAAAAGTGCACAGGTTTTTGAATATCTTAAACATGCCAAAGACTACGGACTAAGCGTTAGTGATGCCGATAAAGATTTTGCCGCAGTAATAAAAAGAAGCCGGAACGTAGCAGACGGTATGAATAAAGGTGTTCAATTCCTGATGAAGAAAAACAAGATCGACGTCATTAAAGGCTTCGGAAAATTAAAATCAGGAAAAAAAATAGCTGTCACCGGTGAAGACGATAAGACTACCGAATACGAAGGAAAACATATAATTGTTGCTACCGGAGCCCGTTCCAGGGAATTGCCAAACCTGAAACAGGATGGTAAAAAAGTAATTGGATACCGCGAAGCTATGACTCTCGAAAAACAACCGGAATCTATGATCGTGGTAGGAAGCGGTGCGATCGGGGTAGAGTTTGCAAACTTTTACAATTCGATGGGAACCGAGGTTACGGTGGTAGAATTTTTACCAAACCTGGTGCCACTTGAAGATGAAGAAGTTTCAAAACAATTTGAAAGCAGCTTCAAAAAAGCGGGTATTAAAGTAATGACGAATTCTTCGGTAGAAAGCGTTGATACTTCCGGAAGCAAAGTAAAAGCGAAAGTAAAAACCAAAAAGGGCGAAGAAACTCTTGAGGCCGATATCGTTCTTTCTGCCGTGGGAATCAAAACGAACATCGAAAATATAGGCCTCGAAGATTTGGGTATAAAAACAGATAGAGATAAAATCGTGGTAAACGAATGGTACCAAACCAATGTAGACGGTATTTATGCGATTGGCGATGTGGTTGCCGGTCCTGCTCTTGCGCACGTTGCTTCTGCTGAAGGTATTACCTGTGTAGAAAAAATTGCGGGCATGCACGTGCAGCCTATCGACTACGGAAACATTCCCGGATGTACATATGCTACTCCTGAAATCGCTTCCGTAGGAATGACAGAGAAACAAGCCAAAGAAGCGGGTTATGAACTTAAAATAGGAAAATTCCCATTTTCAGCTTCAGGAAAAGCAAAAGCTGCCGGAACTCCTGATGGATTTGTAAAAGTAATTTTTGATGCTAAATACGGCGAATGGTTGGGTTGCCATATGATTGGTGCGGGAGTTACCGATATGATCGCTGAAGCTGTTTTAGGCAGGAAACTGGAAACCACAGGACACGAGGTGCTAAAAACCATACATCCACACCCAACCATGAGCGAAGCGGTGATGGAAGCTGTTGCCGCTGCTTACGATGAAGTGATCCATTTATAATTGCTTGTCTGAGCCTCTCGAAGAATCTTTAAAGTAAAAAGCCACGAATACACAAATATTAAATTCTGTATTTGTGGTTTTTTATTTTCAGGCTATTCCTTTGAATTCTTTTTTCTTTTAAAAAATATTGCAGCGCTTCGACAGGTTAAGCGGGACAAATAGAAATATTC
>JBAVQO010000660.1:0-1530 GCA_049694135.1 Gillisia sp.
CGGAGACCTTACAAAGAATCATTGAAGAAGGGCATCTGGTGGGCGAATACGAAACGGTTTCGGGATATGCTTTGTGGCTGGCATGTAAAATGTTGCGGAATGTACAAATTCCGGAAATTTTGAAAGAAAATGATGTTTTGTCGCAGCCTTCAGGAAAAATTCTTTTATATAATCAATATATGGGACACAATCATAGCCTGATTTTAATTGATTCCTGTGAAGTTTAAATTTCTAAATATCGCAATGTTGCTTCTTTTGCTGTTCACGATATCGGCAGGTTTTTTTAGCAGCTGGTGGTGGTTCTTCGCAGGTTTATTGCTGGGTTATCTCAGTTTTCTGCTGATTGTTTCCACCAACATAAGGTTGAACTTTTTTGTAACATCGTACAATCACAATCCGCATTTTTTGGAGAAAAAAGTAGCGTTGAGTTTTGATGATGGCCCTGTAGAAAATACCATAGCCATTCTGGATATTTTGAAGAAACACGATGTAAAAGCTATTTTCTTTTGTGTTGGAAAAAATGTAAAAAACAATCCGGAGATCTTACAAAGAATCATTGAAGAAGGGCATCTGGTGGGTAATCATACCTTTTCGCATACCCGAAAAATGGGATTTCTTTCCACTGCCAGATTGCTCAACGAAATTGAAAGCTGTAACCAGATTATTAAAAACCACACCGGATTACAGGTAAATTTCTTTCGTCCGCCATTCGGGGTGATTAATCCCAAGATGAAAAGAGCACTTGAGAAAACGAAGCACAAAGTGATTGGCTGGAACGTGAGATCGTACGATGCTATTCTGAATTCGGAAGCGTACATTCTGAAGAGAATCAAAAAGAATCTCAAGCGGGGAGATGTGATTTTACTGCACGACAGCAATCGGCAAACCAATGAAATACTGGAACAGTTGTTGCTGTTCTTGGAAACTAACAACTACGGCATAGTTCGGGTTGATAAACTATTTAATTTAGATGCGTATTCTTAAATTCATCCTTTTTTTTACTCCTTTTTTTGCCTTTTCTCAGGCGAAGTTATCTGCTGAAGCTCAAAAAGATTTTATGCAGGAAATGAGTGCTTTTTCACAAAATATCGAAACGCTCTCCAGCGATTTTACCCAGACCAAACACCTCGAAATGATGGAAGATGCGGCCATCAGCAAAGGGAAATTATATTACAAAGCGCCAGATGTACTTAAATGGGAATATACTTCGCCTTACGACTACAAGATACTTTTTAAAGGCAACCAGTTATTCATAAACGATGAAGGAGATAAAAGCGTAACCAATCTTGCCTCCAACAAGATCTTCGAAAAGATCATAAATTTGATCTCCGGCAGTATCAATGGCAAATTACTGGACGATAAGGACAATTTTGAAATTTCCTATTATAGAGACGGAAACGAGATATCGGCTGTATTAATCCCGAAAGATTCCGCGTTAAAAGAAATGTTCAGCGAAATTACCCTTGTTTTTAATGAACATCATTTCGTCTCTCAGGTAAAACTCAAAGAAGATGCAGGAGATTTTACCGA
>JBAVQO010000661.1:0-1910 GCA_049694135.1 Gillisia sp.
CTATAAAACATACAAATTTAAAACCTGTATTGGCAAATGATCTAACAGCGGTTCACCCCAACTTACGGTTAGTCAAGAAAAAGTGTAATTATAGAAACCAATAAAGAAAACGGAAATCCGAAAAGTCAGCATACCTACTCCCGCCACATCATAACCAGAACCCTGGGCACTGATCGAAAAAGTGTAACAAATCTAAAATTTCATTTGTCTTTACTATAAACAAAAAAATGAAATTAATTCTACACACTATTATTAATGTCTTTATTTTAATTCTATTTTGTAACTGTACCCACGAAGAACAATATGATTTAATTATTGAAAATTCGAATCTACTGAATGTCAACACAGGACAGATTTTAAAAAACAGATCAATCCTCATAAAAAATGGAATAATTGAAAAAATCGTAGGATCATCAAAAGAATATAAAGCAGTAAAAAAAATTGATGCAAAGGGTAAACTGGTAACCCCTTCTTTTATTGATACTCATACTCATCCAATGTCTGTTTTTGGTGATAACGATGAAGCACCAAAATATCTTAAGAATGATTCTATCAACTATTTCAGAAAGGAATTAACCGATACTTACTTACCCTATGGTGTTACTACCATTCTTATGCTAGGACATCCTGAAACTTGGTTACCTCCAATCCTTAAATGGCAAAAGGAGAAAAGTCCACAACATACCGATATCTATACGAGTGGTGCAGCTTTAATTTCTGACGAGCAGGACGAGCCTTATATAGGGCATATTGAATTAAAAAGTCCAGAAGAAGCAAGAGAAAAGGTGATTGCCTACTACAATTCTGGAATTAGGACAATAAAAATATACTTCAATCTAAGAAAGCCAGAATTTATTGAGGTAATGAAAACTGCCGACAGTCTCAATATGAATGTTTTTGGCCACATAGGAGATTATAGTCCCAATAGAATTTCAATTCAAGAAGCTCTCGGTTTTGGACTCAAAAACTTTGAGCATATCCCAACCTTACCTTTTAGTGTTTTAAAAGGAGACGATTGGGAAAAAGTATTACACGAGTTTATGGTGTTTTATGGCAAGCCCGATACAAAAGAAAAAACAATGATGATCCCTTTGGAATTGTTTAGATACATTGATAAATACAGAAAAGATAATATGATTTCGCTCATTGATAAACTATCAAAAGCACACGCATCCGTCTCTACATCCATTGGCATAATTTATAGAAATGCCGTATCCATGAATAATTTAAAAGCTAATTCAAAAGTTTTTACTTCTGAACAAATACAAAGAAACGAAGAGAATTTTACAATAATGATGAAGTACATTAAACTGATGCTTTCCAAAAATATAACCCTCAGAATCGGAACAGATACTGAAGATGGCGGAAAAATATTTTTATTTGAAATGTATCTTTTAAGCGAGCATGGTATTTCCATGGAAGATATATTTAAAATTGCGACCATCAATGGAGCTAAAATAATGAGAATAAACAAAGAAGTAGGCTCTATGGAGATTGGAAAATCGGCTAACTTAATTATTTGGGATAAGAATCCCTTTTTAAAAAGCATGTATCTCTTTGACTCAAAGACAGTCATAAAAAATGGAAATGTCTATATTAATTAGTAAACTTTACTGTTACCCAACACGGTTACTGCAAATGCCGGGCTTAAGAACACCCCACTTCAGTCTTTGACAGCACCCCAAAAAAGGGATAAAATGTTATTTTTTTCTTAAAATTATAGGTGAGAATAGTATCTAATATTGTAGGTTTATCCTCCGTGACTTTCGATCAAAGATTTTAACGAATTGCTAAATAATTGAATATGTTTAATAACGAATACGAAGGATCTGACGCTACAGAACCCGTAGAAAAAATCAAAAACGCCGTTCTTCACAATATAAAACCCATTATTGCGGGGATAGTGTTGC
>JBAVQO010000662.1:0-5571 GCA_049694135.1 Gillisia sp.
TCCGAATTGGCTTTACTCCAGATGAAGAGATCGGCCGTGGCGCGCATAAATTCGATGTGAAGAAATTTGGAGCAGACTGGGCGTACACTATGGACGGAAGTCAGGTAGGAGAATTGGAATACGAGAATTTTAATGCGGCTTCTGCAGATATCAAAATAAAAGGAAAGATCGTACATCCCGGTTATGCTAAAGATAAAATGGTAAACAGCATGTATATTGCCCAGGATTTCATCAATTCACTGCCTCGTTTTGAAACTCCGGAACACACCGAAGGAAGACAGGGATTTTTTCATTTAACCGAGATAAAGGGAGAGGTTGAAGAAACCAATTTACACTATATAATTCGCGATCACGATAAAAAGCATTTTGAAGCCCGCAAAAAAATGATTGTCGATCTTGCTGAAGAAATAAATAAACAGCACGAAAAAGAAGTAATTAAAGTAGATATTAAAGACAGTTATTTTAATATGCGCGAAAAAGTGGAACCTGTAATGCACATTGTTGATATTGCAGAAGAAGCTATGAAAGCTATTCATGTAAAACCCATAATAAAACCCATCAGAGGAGGAACCGATGGTGCGCAGCTAAGCTTTATGGGTCTTCCCTGCCCTAATATTTTTGCCGGGGGCCATAATTTTCACGGAAGATATGAATATGTGCCGGTAGAAAGTATGGAAAAAGCAATTGCCGTTATTGTTAAAATAGCTGAAATCACTTCAGAAAAATACAAAAAGTAAGAGCGAACCAACTCCGTACTGACATCTGAAGTATTTACCGCCTAATCCAATTCAGAATAATAAAAGCTGCCAGGTTAAAGTTTCCTTTAAACTGGCAGCTTTCTTGTTTGTAGGCTATTACTACTGTTTTACTTCCTTCAGCAGTTCTTTTACCGCAGCCTGGAGTTGAGGATCGTGACCGTTCAGAAAATCGTTATAAGGAAGCGGCACTAAAATATCCGGTTCCAATTCCATGTTTTCGGTAGGTTTCCCTTCAGCTCCAATAGTAGCTACCATCGGGATTCCAAAAACAATGCTGGGATCTATCTGGCGTTCCCACCACACAGCAGTCCCGGTTCCTGCAACCGGCATTCCCACCAGTTTTCCAATTCCGTTTTGTTTATAAACATAAGGAAAGATAAAAGCATCACTGTAGTTACCTTCACTCATAATCACAATACTGGGTTTCGTCCAACGGGTCATTGGCTCTCCTCCTTTTATGACTTCTCCCTGGGGAGCAAATTTAAGATACTCTTTTCCGCTTAAGAAGGTATTTAAATCGTCATGAAGCCAGCCACCGCCGTTAAATCGGGTATCCACGACCAAAGCTTTCTTATTGAGGTTTTTTCCTAAAGCATTTTCATACACATCTCTAAAACTGCTGTCATTCATTCCCTGAATATGAACATACCCTAACTGCCCGTCGCTTAAGGAATCCACTTTATGAGCCATAATGTCTGTCCAGCGTTTGTACATAAGCCGGTTTTCTTCTCCCATAGAAACAGGTTTTACAGCTTCATCAAAAGTGGAATTTCCATCTTTTACACTCAGCAACGTGTTTTTATCCTGAAGATTCAGTAGATATTTATTCCAGTTTTCATCTTTTTCGATGGGCTGATCGTTGATTTTAGTGATAATATCCCCCGCTTTCACCTTGCTTTTTGCGGTGTCTAATGGACCTCCTGAAATAACTTCAGAAACTTTTATTCCCGGTCCCTGGTAGGTTTCATCATACAACAAGCCCAAAGAAGCGGTATGATCTCCAGATTTAGAATCGGGATAAAAACGCCCGCCTGTATGAGAACTGTTTAGCTCCCCTAACATCTCGCTTAGCAGTTCCTGAAAATCATAATTGTTATTGATGTAAGGCAGGAATTTACCGTATTCATCATGATACATTTGCCAATCGATTCCATGAATCGTGGGGTCATAAAGTTTCTTGGTAACCTGTCTCCAGATATGGTTAAACATATATTCCCTTTCTGCTGCCGCATTGAGCACCATATCGCCATCAATCTGTACCGGTGTAACTTTTCCGCTCTCTGCATCAACTTTAACTATTTTCCCGTCGTTGGAAAGAAAAAGGGTTTTATCATCATCGCTAATTTCTATGCCACTGGGGCTACCGCCAAGTTTGGCAAGAATTTTTGTTTCCCTTGTTCGGGGCTCGGTTACCCAAAGATCATAACCTTTTTCAAAAGAGGCGAGATAGTACAATTTACTCGCGTCTTTATTGAATACATAGTCGCTTATAGAAGCACTATTTATGGTAAGTCGGACTTTGCGGTTATCAAGATTTTTAAGGTTTAACTGAATTGGTTTAGGTGTATCCTTCTTGTCGTCTTTCTTAGATTTTTTATTTTTTTCGTCTTTCTCCTTTTCCTCCTGTTCTTTCTTCTCTTTTTGCTCCCTGTCATTTAGAAGCTCAAATTCTTCTTTGGAAAGTTGAAATTTATCGTACGCAGCCTGATCGAAGAATACTCCATAAATATCCATTTCTGTACTTCCGGAATTAGCAAGCGATTTACGGCCTTCTTTGCTGCTTTCATAGGTCATCATTTTTCCGTTTAAAGCCCATTTGGCATTTGCTTCGCCAAATCCACTGTTTACAGGAAAAACGGTTTCTCCGGTTCCGTCGGCTTTTACAAGCGCCGTATTGGTTTGCCCAAAATAGCCTTTTTGATCATCAACCAATAAATAGCGGCTATCGGGGCTCCATTTAAAATTCCAGTCGCCGTCGCTATAGGAATGGTTCTGACCTTCTGGCAACACCGTAACTTCTTTTTTGCTGTCCAGATCCAGCACCTTTAAAACATTTCTTTCTTCAATAAAAGCAACTTTTTTACCATCGGGGGAATACTGTGGTTGAAATTCTTCGGCATCGGTAGCAATTACGGGTTCGGTATTTAACACGGTAGAAGCATAAAAATATTCTTCTTGTGGGCGTTGCATGGTCACTTTATAAATATTCCAGCTGCCGTTGCGTTCTCCTGAAAACAATAAAGTTTTCCCATCGGGCGACCAGCTAATCATTCTCTCCTGTTCCGGCGTATTGGTTATTCTTTTTGTCCTGGAATCATCTACACCCGTTACAAAAACTTCGCCTCTATTCACAAAAGCGATCTCTTTGTTGTTGGGACTCACTTCAAATTCGGTGACCGAATTGATATCGATATTTTGTAAAGGCTTGAACCCGGCATCATCAGAAACCATAATATTTAATTTCTGCGGATTTCCATCTGAAGTAACCGTATAAATATCACCCTTCCAGGTAAATGCCAGTTTGTTATTATCTGAAATACTTAAATGACGTACCGGAAAATCCTTAAAGGAAGTGAGTTCTTTTTCATCATTTCCCTGAAGGTCCATTTTGTAAAGATTTTGGGTTCCATCTTTTTCATTAAGATAATAAACTGCATTTTCGGTATTGCTCCAGACTGGTTCACGATTTTCACCTTTAAAGCTGGAAAGTTGTTTATAAGAATTATCAGAAACATTATACACCCAAATATCTCTGGTAACAGCAGAAGTATGATGTTTTCTCCAGGGATCTTCGTAGCCCTTCCTGTCCTGAAAAACTATTTTAGAACCATCTTTATTGTAATGTGCATCTTCGGCACCGGCCGCAGTCAGTAAATCCAGTCTTCCTCCTTTTACAGGAACGGTATAAAGATTTTTCCAGTAAAAAGCACCAGGGAAACGAACACTTTTTGCGGGAGCGTTCCTGCCACTGCCAAAAAGAACTGAGCTATCGTCGGGTGTAAAATCATACGGATAATCATCAGCACTGTTATAAGTAATTCGCTGCGGAGCTCCACCCATAGCCGGCATAGTATAAACATCGAAGTTTCCGTAACGGTCGCTGGCAAAAGCAATGGTTTTTCCATCGTTGCTCCACACCGGGCGCATATCGTAAGAATCTCCGGTGGTTATAGGGGTGGCGACGCCACCGCTACTATTCACGCGGTAAAGATTGCCCATATATCCAAACACAATCGTGCTCCCGTCGGGAGAAATACTGGGATATCTTAACCAACGGGCGTTTTCCTGAGCAAAAAGGTTTCCTGCAAAAAAGAAAACCAGAAGGGTGAAAATTATTCTTTTCATAAAATTAATTTTGGTTACTACTGTACATCTGAAATTTCTTCAGATTCAAACTTTTGATTTTTTAACTGAAATACTGGTGTAATGAAACAACCCATCTTGTTTCATAATATCTTATGGCACTTATTACTACAACCCCCGCAATTACATACACCCAATAGAATTTCTTCTGTTTAAGCATATAGCCTCCAAAAGCAGCAAAAACCGCGAAAGGAACAGCAAGAATAAGATTCGGAATTGCCCATATGTGTTCAAAAACGACAGCAATTATTTTCATTACCACGTAAAAAACACTGTAAAAAAAGATGATCTTGCAAAGAAGCGCCTTTAAATTTCTATCTTCCATTAATCCTGATAATTTTCCGGAGATTTACGGCGTTTAGAAGACTTTTCATAATTATAGGCCCATTTTAATAATTCCTGTTCCTGGAAAGGTTTCCCAATAAAGGTCAATCCTTCGGGCGCATTGTTTTCTGCATATCCCATTGGTACTGTAATAGCAGGATATTGTGCAACAGCGGCAAAACCGGCATGGTAGTTATTGATGGAAAGAATTCCGTCCAGGCTATACTTACTCATAGGAACATCAAAAAACTTTCTTCCATTCTGCATTAAAGTATCTTTTATAGCTTTGTAAGTTGCATTATCGGCAGAATCGTTCACTACGCCTAATAACAATGCCTGCCCGTAAGGAGCTCGCGAAGTGGAATCCTGTTCGTTATATTTCACCACATCATTAACAGATTTATAATTCACCGCGCCATAATCTTTAAAATAGGCAGGAAGGTCTTTTTTCATATCAAGATTCAGAAGGCGGGTAAAGTTTGGCAGATCAATCTTATCGGCATCAAATTCTACTATCTGCGCTCCGGCATCTTTTAAATCCTGAAGTGCGCGTACGTAAAGCGAATCTTTCATAAGGCCTTTAATAGCTCCAAATCTTTTTCCTTTTATAGAAGAATTTTTTATAGCCGAATAATAATCTTTATTCACTGATGGATTTTTTGCAGTTGCAGCGTCTTTAGGATCTTTCCCTGTCATTGCTGAAAAAAGAATCGCATCGTCTAAAACGGTTTTAGCAATTGGACCGGGAGTATCGAGAGTACTGGAAATAGGAACAATGCCGCCACGACTTAGCACTCCAACTGTGGGTTTTAGGCCTACCAGCGAGTTCTGGCTGGAAGGAGACAGAATAGAACCTGAAGTCTCTGTACCCACGGCTACCGGCGCAAAATTAGCAGCTACACCTACGGCACTTCCGGAACTGGATCCGCCGGTATCTAAAATCTTTCTTCCGTAAGGATTAAGCGTTTGTCCGCCCATGGCAGAATAACCGCTTGGGCAATCTTCACAAAAGAAGTACGCCCATTCACTTAAATTAGCTTTTCCGAGGATCAAAGCGCCATTTTCTTTAAGCTGCTTCACAATAAACGCGTCATCCTGGGTCTGATTATTCTTTAAAGCCTCTGCC
>JBAVQO010000663.1:0-5218 GCA_049694135.1 Gillisia sp.
CCTTAATACTGATGTTGTAATTTATATCGGGCTGGGTAAAAATAGATCGTGCTATTTCAATGGGAATTAAAACCCTTAGATCCTGGTTATTTCCGAAAGTAGAACCTTTAGATTCCAGGATTCCAATCACCCGGAATTTCACACCTCTTACGCTAATGGTTTTATCTACGGGCGAAACATTCTTAAAAAGGCCATTGGCAAAGTCAGAACCCAGTATGGCAACATGATTATTGTTCTGAATATCAAAGTAATTAAAATCTCTTCCTTTATCCAGATCGAGCCCCGAATTGGATAGAAAAAATTCGTTTACTCCAAGAATAGAAACTTCAGGATCGGTTTTTTCATTCTCGTATTTTACTTCCGCCGCAGACGTTCCGGTAAAGGAAATTGAGGTTTGGGTTTGAGGGTAATGGAATTTATTTTTAAAATCGTAGACTTCGCGGTAGCTTATTACCGGGTTCACTTTCTCTCTCTCGGCTCCCGGCCCACGGCTTTGCACTCTAAATTGATATCGTTGTAGATTGAAAGTGTTCGCGCCCATAGAAGCAAAGTCGCTTGTAATAGTGTGCTCCAGCGCACTTACGGCACTTAGGATTCCCACGAGAGCAGTTATGCCGATGGCGATAATTAAAACGGTAAGAATAGTTCTAAGAAGCTGACTTTTAATAGAGTCGAAAGCTATCCTGATATTTTCTTTAAGTAGTTGAAACATTATTTATACTATAACACACTTTGTTAGACTACCAAATGAAAGCTTTGTTACTTAAAATCTGAAATTTGTTTGGGTTCGGGTAAAAATTAAGATATTTGCAAAATAATAAAACCAATCTTATAACCCGTATTTCTGGTACGAGATTCCAATAAATTATGTCGCAAAAACCTTCCATTCCAAAAGGAACAAGAGATTTTACCCCTGCCGAAGTAGCAAAAAGAAATTATATTCTGAATACTATAAAATCACAGTTCGAATTATTCGGGTTTCAGCCCATTGAAACTCCCAGTTTTGAGAATTCGGATACCTTAATGGGGAAATATGGTGAAGAAGGGGACCGGCTGATATTTAAAATACTGAATTCGGGAGATTATTTATCAAAAGCCGATGACACTGCATACAGCAATAAAGACAGCCTGAAGCTCACTTCTTCCATCAGCGAGAAAGCATTGCGCTATGATCTCACGGTGCCGTTTGCGCGATATGTGGTCCAGCATCAAAACGAAATAGAATTTCCGTTTAAGCGCTACCAGATTCAACCCGTGTGGAGAGCAGATCGGCCTCAAAAAGGGCGTTTTCGTGAGTTTTTTCAGTGCGATGCAGATGTTGTGGGCAGCGACAGCCTATGGCAGGAAGTGGAATTTGTGCAGTTATACGACGCTGTTTTTACTGTCCTAAAGTTAGAAGGAGTCACTATTAAGATCAATAATCGCAAGATTCTGTCAGGTTTTGCTGAAGTGATTGGGGAATCTGAAAAACTTATAGATTTTACAGTGGCGTTGGATAAGCTCGATAAAATTGGCGAGGAAGGGGTAAAAAAGGAAATGCTGGAAAAAGGAATTTCTGAAGAAGCTTTGAAGAAAATTCAGCCTATTTTTGGAATGCAGGGCAGTTTTTCTGAAAAAGTTGAAACATTAAAGGGAATATTGAATGCTTCAGAAACAGGAAAAAAAGGACTGGAGGAACTTCAGTTTGTGTACCATTCGGTACAGGAATTAGGACTGAAATCTGCTAATCTTGATGTGGATGTCACGCTGGCGCGCGGTTTAAACTACTACACCGGAGCTATTTTTGAAGTGGCAGCACCTGCCGGAATAAAAATGGGTTCTATAGGTGGTGGTGGACGCTACGATGACCTCACGGGGATCTTCGGCTTAAAGAACATCAGCGGGGTTGGGATTTCCTTTGGGTTAGACAGGATATATCTTGTACTGGAGGAAGCGAATCTGTTCCCGGAAACAGTAAACATAAATTCAAAGTTGTTGTTTATAAATTTTGGTGAAAAAGAAGCTTTGTATGCATTAAAAGGCGTTCAGCAACTAAGAGAGAAAGGAATCGCCTCTGAAGTTTATCCCGAGGCTGCTAAAATGAAAAAGCAGATGAATTATGCCAATAAACGGGACATTCCTTACGTGGTACTTGCCGGAACGCAGGAAATGAAAGAAGGAGTTTATACTTTGAAAAATATGAAAACGGGAGAGCAGCAAAAACTCAATATTTCAGAAATTATTCAGCAAACTCTTTAACTTCCGTAAGATTCGTTCATGCGTTGCTGCATTTCCAGGATTCCCTGCATTCCACCAAGGGCAAACCACGCAACGATAAAGGCAATGAGTGCAACGGTTCCCAGGACAATACCTATAATTCCCATGATTTTCCCAGCTTTTACGTTCTGATATCCTATATATATTTCAGGATTGGCATAATAGGTTTTTGTAGCCTGATTTGCTAAAATTACCGCCACAATTCCGAGAATCATTCCAATAATTCCGTAGCAACAACAGCCGATTAGAGAGAGAATGCCAAGAACAAGGATGAGGGTGGAGTTGGGAAGCTGCTGTCTTTCTATATCGATCATAAGTTGAAAAAATGGTAGAGTTTTATTCCGTAGTTAACCAGTATGACTAAAGCCGTGAAAAGAACCAATCCTATTTTGATGATAAAGTCATTCTTAAACGAAACAAATAGATTGAAAATTACCAAACTCACCAAAGGAATAATAGCGTAGATAGGAGCATACATATAAAAAGCATCTGTGAATTTTCCGTGCAGCAACATCATAGTGGCGCGTTGCGCACCGCAACCATAACATTCCATACCAAAGAGGCTCTTGTTTAAACACGGTAACATATATTTTTCCATGGGAAAGGCCGGATTTAATTTGAAATTATCAATTTTTTTGAAACTATAGGTCCGTCCGGACCAATTATTTTCACGACGTACACTCCTTTGCTCAATTTGTGGGTAGGGATTTCGTAATAGTTTTCATTTTTATCTACCGGAAGTTTTATAATTTCCCTTCCCCGTACATCGTACAGATGAATTTGTATGGGATAAGCAGGAGAAGGAGTTCTTATTTCCATACGGCTTAAAGGATTGTTCTGAAAAAGCGAATATTCCTGGATCTGATCCTTCGGAAGAGGATGTTCAAGAACTACTTTCAGATTTTTAAAGGTTATTTTAAACCTACCGGAATAATCGCCTTTTTCGAGGCTTACTTTAAAATCTTCAGCTTTAAGATCGTGATAAATATGGGAGAGAGTATCCAGAATAAAGACATCATCTGGCATGTTTTCGGAAGCTGAAATCGCAAAAGTTATGGTGTCGTTTTCCGCAGTTTTTATGTGAAGCGGAATAACGTCGGCTAATTCATAAGGCCGCACATCGATAAGATAATCTTCAGAGTCAATAACAAAACCCGCATCGCTGGAGAGCGAAGATATATTTTTGGCGTCCATTGCCCAATCCGCCCCGGTAGTAGCGTCGTTTCGCGAAACATACAACAACTCCCTGGTATAAGAATGAAAACCTATATCCAACCGAAAACTTTTACTATCTGAGATGGTTTTTTCTGATTGGATCTGACTTTTAAACTCCGAGACTTCTGTGTTTTCTTTAACAAAAGCGCGATAGGCATTTTTAATAACAAAATCACCGTCTTTCCTGCCAATCACCACGAAACCCTGTGCGATGGGTGAATATCGCCTGGCATAGTACTCTCCTGTAGTATTAGTGGGTATGGAGTTTCCTGATTGATCGTACCTGGTAAAAACAGCGGGAACATATCCTTCGTTGCCTGCTGCCGGCGAATAAGCACCATACCCGCCTTCGTAATCGTTTAAATAGTGGCTCGAAATGGGTCGCGAATCCCAGAAATAAGCAATTCCGGTGGTATTGGGGTTTTGGGTAAGCAACAAATTTAGATCCAAGGCTGAAGGATAAGGATTACCAGTTAATAAACTTGCTCCTTCTTTTAGAGGCAAAGAGATTTCGCCATTATTGGGTTGACCTCTGAAATCGTAGCGCTGCTGCTGTCCCGGATTATTTGGAACATCATAAATAATCACGCCTGTATTTTTACCGGAAACGCCTTTCATCGTAAAACCTTCGCCAGGACTGATATCAAAGGTTTTTCCGATATACAACCAGTCCGAATAGGCTTTGCCCGCCAATTTGTAAATCCATTTATTGGAGATGGTCAAAGGATTTGAAATTCCATCAAGTCCCCCGGTAATTTTTGCCGGCACACTCCAGGTCTTGTCAACGGGTTCAAAAAGTATATTTCCGAAGGAGGTATTTCCGGAGACATTTATTACGGGAGCACACCAATAGTTATAGGTGTAGTTGCTGGCTTTTCCTTCCTGAAAAACAGAGAGCAACCCATTGCCTGTATTATTCTTAGAAGATTTCCCCTGTAATAGCTGGGCTTCGTCCCGCAGATAAATACTCGCTTTTCTATCTTCGGAAGAATTTAAGGTCAAATCCACACCCTGCTCCACAAACAACATCGATTTTTCCACATATACGTAATGGTCTTTATTGTTTTCCGGCGTTACCTTCAATTGGGAAAAACCCATAAAAGGCAGGAAAATTAATGCTATGACGTATATTTGTTTCATAAAAGTTAGTTCCTATTAAAAGTAAGGTTTTAGAACATTCAAACCATTAAAAATCAGAATTTTATGAATAAAAAAACAGCTCTTTTAATAAATGCAGCGTTAATTGTAGTGGGTGGCGGATTGTTGATTTTTACATTCAGTCAACAGGAAGAGAACAAATACGTTGAAATTATAGGAATTATTGTTATTATGTTCGGACTTTACAGGTCTACGAACTTGTATGCCGATGAGAACAAAAATGGAGACTGATTATGACATTTAATGTAGGCGATAAAGTGGAAGTGCTGGATGATTCTTTGAAAGGAATTGTCACAAAAATTGCAGAAGAAAAAATAACTATAGAAACTTCTGAAGGCTTCGAAATGGGTTTCGATGCTTCGGAATTGGTGAAAATTGAAGAAAATCAGGAGAAATTAATAGCGAGACAGGACATCCCGATTTCAGAAATTATAAAAGAAAAGCAGGTCCATAAAAAGCCTAAGTCCACAAGAATAAAACCAAAAGAACGCAATGCGCCGCCGATGGAGGTGGATCTTCATATCGAAAAACTGGTGAATTCCAGCCGCGGAATGAGCAATTACGATATTCTTACACTGCAGACCGATAC
>JBAVQO010000664.1:0-2532 GCA_049694135.1 Gillisia sp.
GTAAGTAAGACTTCAAAAAATGATAATGGTTTAACGACTTTCTTTCAAAAATAATTGAGGAATTGGTTTTATATTGAAAAAGCATTTTTTTGTAAAAAATCTTTTTCAGAAAGAGCTGGAAAAAGTCACTATTTCAATGGTGTACTGTACTAAAAAAGCTAATTTTTTAAATGCAAAAATTAGCTTTTTTAGTGTTATAGTCAGGATCAGTACTTCCTTTTAATCATTTATTTAGGTCCTTCATTATTTCTTCTATTGCAGTGTCAAGTTGGGGGTCTTTTTCGGTAAGTCGGTCTTTGAATGTTTTCTTCACATAAATATCCGGAGCTACACCGGTCTTTTCAAGATCATCGCCATTCAAAGTATAACAGCCCCAGGAAGGTAAACGGTAATAGGAACCATCTACCAAACTTGCGCCCGAAGTAAAGATTATCCAGCGGTAAGTGTGAGTGCCTACAATTTTTCCTAGATTCAGAGCTTTAAAACCAGCAGCAGTTACTTCGGCATCGCTCAATGTCTGTGCATTTACGAGAAGTATAATGGGTTTCGCTGCCGGACCAAAATTTGGCTGGGGTGCAAGTTTACCGTTACGATATTTCCACTGCGCGTATGGCTTTTGCGATAGAAACTGCAGCACATCATCGTGAACATTTCCGCCGGTGTTATATCGCAGATCGAGGATTAGGGCATCGCGATTATACGCTTCGGAAACCATTTCGCGTTTAAAATGGTTCAGAGATTCAGCACTCATATCTTTCATATACACATAGGCGATACGCTTGTTGCTCTTTTCGTCCACATAAGATTGGTTGTTTGCTATCCACTCATCATAAAGAAGATCTCGGAAATTTCTCGAGGAAATGGGATGGATGTTTACAGTATCCAGTTTGTTGTTCCTGCTAAATACCACCTGAAGTTCCTTATCGAGAGAGGGAGCGGTAAAATAGAACTCGCGGTTCACACTCTGGTCCACTTCTTTTCCGTTCACACTTTTAAGTACATCTCCGGGCTTAAGATCTTTCCCGGCAATGTCTGCAGGGCCTTTAGCCACAATATGTTCTATTTTATAAGGATCATCTTTACTAAAAACTATTCCGGTAGATTGGGTATGACTTCCATAGTAGGTATCGTCTTCTTTTCCGTCTGAACTAAAACCGAAGTGCGACGTATTTAATTCCCCCAGCATATCATTAAATAGCAGGCTAAGTTGAGAGCGCCGGGTTAAATAGGGGAGGAATTTGGCATATTTGTCCCTTAGTTGCTGCCAGTTTTGACCATGAAAATTTTGATCGTAATAATTGGATTCAAAACCAGCCCAGGCTTCATAGAACATCTGGTTGAATTCATTCACCAGATTTTTTCGGAAAGTTTTATCTATCTCAATCTCATCAATATCATTATTCTTCAGATTAAGCGTGTAGATATTTCCATCTAAGAGAACAAAATGATCGTCTTTAACATTATTCATTTGAAAACCGCGCACCTTTTTATCTGCTACTTTTTCTGTTTTGTTTTTTTCAAAAGGCTTTATAATTGTGCGCCACAAAGCTGGATCGCCTTTATCGTGATTCGAAATATAGTAGATGTAAACAGCATCATCTTTAGTTACTTCATAAACGTCGGACTGGGAACCAAAATCTGGACCTATTTGTTCAAGCCGATCCATTAGGCCATCTTCATTTATGCTGATTTTAACCGGCTTCTTTGAACTCTCATCTTCTTTTTTATCCTTTTCTTTCTGCGTATCATCTTTATCTTCTTTTTTGAAGAGTTCGTTGAATTTATCGGCCGTAAAAGGATCTTCGTACCTGTCCAGTGCCATTTTATAAATATGTGTCTCCCCCTTTCCACGCGGAAAGTTTGGCTGCGTAAGATTTGACTCGAAATAAATATATTTCCCGTCGGCAGACCATTTCGGATTAGCCTCGGTTACTCCGGTCTGGGTTAGGTTGATGATTTTTTTCGTGGCAATATTATACGTGAAAATATCAAGCTCGAAATTGCGATAGGCGTTGTAGACCAGGTAGGAATCATCGGGCGAAAATTGTGGTGTAGGTGGATAGAGCGCCCAAAATTCGTCATTAACTGCGGTGGTACTTTTGAAGGTTCGTAGGTCTATTAATCTAAGTTCATCGCGGCCGCTGATGTACGCAGCATTGTCTAAATCATGGCCAAGCACCAGATTTACATCATTTTTGGCTTCGCTGGTCAATCGTTTCTGATCATTTTTTCCATCAGCAGAAATGGTATACAGGTTTGTGTATCCCGTGGAAGTCTGGCTGTTTAAAAGTGTTCTATTGTCCTTTAACCATTTCACCTCCTTCACCCGTTCACCGGAATTGGTATTGATTTTTTTTACGAATTTTCCTTTGATGTCGGAGACAAAAAGTTCGCCTCGTGATATGAATGCAATTTTTTTCTCGTCTGGAGATACGTCAAAGTAGCTAATATTGTCTTTAACCTGAAAATCCTGATCCTTAAAAAGAGTATTATTTTGATCTATAGAGATTTTTGTTTTTGAAGCCTTTTTGC
>JBAVQO010000665.1:0-5805 GCA_049694135.1 Gillisia sp.
ATACATAATGAATAGAGGTACTGTCAAATTCTTTAACGATACAAAAGGATTTGGATTTATTACAGAAGAAGAAACAAACAAAGAATACTTTGTACATGCTAATGGTCTTGTAGACGATATTAGAGAAAATGACGAAGTAACTTTTGACCTTGAAGAAGGTAGAAAAGGATTAAATGCGGTAAATGTAAAACAAGCTTAGGCTTCGTAATATAATTTCGTTTTTTAAAGACATCGCCTCACATTTTGTGAGGCTTTTTTTATTAATAGAATTGTAAAATTTTTTATAACCGCCTACATCCTCTTATCTTTAGAAAAAAAGATCAATTCAGAGAGAAGACATATTTCGGCAATCAGGACCTGGCAAGTACTAATGGCTTTGCTCTTATTGCCTTTTCTTTCTTCTGGAGCACCCTATTTTATGAAGAAAACAGATTCCGTTACGTACCGCAATAAAATTATTCCACCTACTATTTTAAAAGAAGCAGAAATTGCCCTTTCTTATTATCCTGAACTCAAAGACACGCCCATTACGCTGAAGTTTAAGGATAACATTAAAAAATCCTATATGCAGGCGCAACCCAAGTTTTCAGGGATATTTAATAAAAGAAAAAAACGCTCCTATTTTATTCTTATCAGTAAAAGCTTTGATATCGATGGAAAAAAAATGGAAATCACAGACATTCCTGCCGAAGTCTTAATAGGCTGGATTGGCCATGAATTTGGGCACATAGTGGACTATAAACGTCGAAAGGGATTCAACTTAATAATTTTTGCATTAAAATACCTTACTTCCAATCGTTTTATACGAGAAGCAGAGCGTGCCGCAGATACGTATGCTGTAAATCATGGAATGGGCGACTATATCCTTGCCACCAAAGATTTTATACTTAACCAGGCGAACCTTACGCCAGAGTACAAAGAACGTATTAAGAGGCTTTATCTTTCTCCTGAAGAAATTATGGAACTTGTTCACGAACTAAAAGAGAAAAAAGAACACAATAAATCAAAATCTAAAAAAGAGGTAGAAGAAAACGTGATACGAAAAAAAGAGTTAAAAGAAACCCCGCATTAAAGATCCAGTTTCTTCACAAAACTTTCCCATTTTGCAAATTTTTCTTCATTCATCACCTTTTCCATTTTTACCTGTCCGCCCTTTTTCTTGTTGGCCGCATTCCATTCATAAAAAACATCGGGAGAAACCGTTTTTACTTTTACGCCTTTTAAGGCTTTAGAACGTGCAACGCTGTAGTTTTTATTGGCATTTTTCAGAAGTGAATCTAAGGAGGAAGCCAGCTCGGTTTCGTCTGTTTTTGCGTCGGTCCCTAGATACCAGGAATGATAAAATTCACCTTCAATACGAACAGCTGCCAGGGTAAATTCAGGGATTTCTATATCGTATTTTTGTTCGAGTTCCTGCACCGCATCGTTCATTTTGTTCACAGAAAGTTGAGATCCCACAACATTCAAAAAGAATTTCGTGCGCCCCGTAATGCGAATCTCATGTTTTTCAACATCGGTAAATTTAATGGTATCTCCAATTAAATAGCGCCAGGCGCCGGAAACACTGCTTATAAGCAGAATATAATCTTCCTCTTCTTTAACTCCGGAGAGTTTAATAACAGGAGCCTCTTCTTTTATAGAACCGTCTTCATTTATGTATTCGGGCTTAAAAGGAACAAATTCGAAATAAATGCCGTTATCCAGTACTAATTTCATTGAACTGGTATCGGGGCGTTGCTGAAAAGCCATAAAACCTTCTGAAGCAAGATACGTGTCAATTACAGTAATAGGATGACCTAAAAGCGCATTGAAACTTTTTTTATATGGTTCGAATGCGACTCCTCCCGAAGTATATACCTGCAGGTTGGGCCAGATTTCATGAATATTATCAACTTTATGATATTCTATCACTTTTTTAAGCAACAATTCCATCCAGGATGGAATACCGGTTAAGGCACCAACATCCCAATTTTTGGCATTTTCAGCAATTTTTAAAACCCGCGCATCCCAATCATCGATTTTCGCGATTTCTTCGCCCGGCTTGTAATAGCCCCGAAACCAATAAGGAATATTGCTGGCAGAAATACCACTTATTTCCCCTTCTTTATGATCTCCTTCTTTCTGGAGATTTGTGGAACTGCCGAGCATCATAATTTCCTTTTCAAAGAAATCTGCAGGCAAATCGAAGTTGCTCAGGGCGCTGATTTGTTGGATCCCCGTTTGCCGTATGGCTTCCACCATATCTTCGGTAACCGGAATTTTTTTACTGCTTTTTCCTGTTGTACCGCTGCTAAGAGCAAAATACGGCGGTGTTCCCGGCCAGGTAACGTTTTCTTCGCCCTGCTCCAGTTTGTACCACCACTCCCTATGCAATTTATTGTAATCTGAAAAAGGAACTTTCTTTGCAAATGCTTCCTGAATATCTTCGGAAGCTAGAATTTCTTCAAAATGATAATACTTACCAAAGGCGGTATTTTTTGCCTTTTCCAGTAGATTTTTGAGCACCTCCCGCTGGGCTTCTTCGCCATTAGGCTCTGTCGAAATCTTTCCTTTTAAATCTATTAATCCTTTTATTATTGATCCTATAATCGCCATAAATCCATTTTTCGTCTTCCAAAGCAACAAAAGTGAAAAAACCTTTAGCGATACGCCATTAATTATAAATACTTTAACCTTTTTTCTCCCTCAGCTTTTTCAGGAATTTAGAATACAGCTTGCCGCACATTTTTCTCCATCTATGGCTGCTGAAATGATTCCCCCGGCGTATCCCGCCCCCTCACCACACGGGTAAAGTCCTTTAATTTCTATATGCTGAAGGGTTATGGGATCTCGCGGAATTCGTACCGGTGAAGAAGTTCGGGATTCCGGCGCGTGAATTACCGCCTCATTCGTTAAATAGCCGTGCATACTCTTTCCGAATTCTTTAAAGCCCGACTGAAGAATTTGAGATAAAAACTGGGGGAAAACCTGTTTTAAATCGACCGAAGTCGTTCCGGGTTTGTAGGAGGTTTCAGGAATTTCAGCAGAAGTTTTCCCCTCCACAAAATCCGTGAGCAGTTGTGCGGGCACTTTCTGAGTTCTACCTGCCAATTCCCAGGATTTTTGTTCAATAGATTTCTGAAATCGCATTCCCGCCAATGCGTCGGCTCCAAAATCTTTAAAATCTGAAAGCCTCAGTTCTACCACGATACCCGAATTCGCGGTGGGCTGGTCTCTTTTGCTCGGAGACCAGCCGTTGGTCACAACTTCCCCGGGACTGGTCGCACAGGGCGCGATAACACCACCCGGGCACATACAAAAAGAATACATCCCTCGTCCGCCGATTTGTTTAACGATGCTGTAAGGAGACGGCGGAAGGAATTCGCCCCGCTCCTGGCAGTTATACTGAATTTGATCTATAAGCTCTTGTGGATGTTCCACGCGAACTCCTAAGGCAAAAGGTTTTGCTTCAATTTTGATATTTCTTTTTTCCAGAAGCTCAAAAATGTCTCTCGCAGAATGTCCTGTGGCAAGAATCAACTTTTTCACCTTCAGGCTTTCCCCCGATTTCAGAGTAATTCCTTCCATTTTCCCGGCAGAAATTTTAATATCAGTAACCCTGGAATTAAAATGAACTTCTCCCCCGCATTCTATTATTTTATCACGAATAGAGGCTATAATTCCCGGCAATTTATTGGTACCTATATGCGGATGAGCATCCACAAGAATCTCGGGAGTAGCTCCAAAGGCTACCAGCAGTTCCAGGATCCTGTTTACATCTCCCCTTTTTTTGGAACGGGTATAGAGTTTCCCGTCGCTGTAGGTTCCGGCTCCGCCTTCTCCAAAACAGTAATTGGAATCGGGGTTTACAATGTGTTCTATGTTCAGCGCTTTCAGGTCACGACGGCGCGATCTTACATCTTTTCCTCTTTCCAGGATTACAGGTTTCTTTCCCAGTTCTATACATTTTAGTGCAGCAAACAATCCCGCAGGCCCTGCTCCTACAATATAAATCTCTTCTTTTCCCCCAACCTGTGGATATTCGGGAAGGCGAAAGCTCTCCGGTTGGTATTCTTCATTTTCGTAAACTTCCAGTTTCAGGTTTATTTTTACCTTTTTTTGCCGGGCATCTATAGACCGTTTTATTATCTGGATATGAGAAATATTCTTTTCAGGAATATCCGTTTGAATGGCTACTTCTTTTTTCAGCAGCAGTTCAGTAGCGGCCACCTCGGGAGAAATCTGTATTTGAAGAGTATATTTCATGAAGGAAAATTAAGTGCTCATAGAACCATGCAAAATTAATCTTTTAACCAAGGTGTAGAAATAATGATAGTGTTTCTTTTATCTTTGCACGATGCAGATAAAACCCAGCCAAAAAGCGCTATTGGAACTTGCCCACGCCAAAATGCATTTCGGCAAATATAAAGGGAAATATCTTTCTGAACTTCCCGAGTACTACCTTATCTGGTTCCGGCAGAAAGGATTTCCGCAGGGAAAACTTGGAGATCAGCTCTCGCAGGTAACCGAACTAAAGGTGAACGGAATGGAAGGAATTCTGCGAACCATCCGTTCGAAATATTCTGAAAGCTCCTGAAAAGATCTGCTATTTTTCCACGAAAGTCGATGAAGATAATTCAGCATAAAATTGAAGGCTTTTTTGTATTCTTCTTTGTAATTTAGCGCCCTGAATATAGCAACCTGTCCAAAACCCTTCAAAATGGCCGAAACCAAGTACATTTTTGTCACCGGTGGTGTTTCTTCCTCCTTAGGAAAAGGAATTATTGCCGCCTCTCTGGCAAAGTTACTGCAATCTCGTGGGTTTAAAACCACTATTCAGAAGCTGGATCCTTATATAAATGTAGATCCCGGAACGCTGAATCCGTATGAACATGGCGAATGTTATGTTACTGAAGATGGCGCCGAAACCGATTTAGACCTTGGCCACTACGAACGTTTTTTGAATGTAAATACCTCCCAGGCCAATAACGTAACCACCGGAAGAATTTACCAGAGTGTAATAGAAAAAGAGCGCCGGGGCGAATTCCTCGGAAAAACCGTGCAGGTGGTTCCGCATATTACCAACGAAATTAAAGAACGTATCCAGATGCTTGGCAAAAGCGGCGAGTACGATATGGTAATTACCGAAATTGGCGGAACAGTGGGAGATATAGAGTCCCTTCCTTATATTGAAGCGGTGCGACAATTAAAATGGGAAATGGGCGACGATAACGCGCTGGTTATTCATTTAACACTGGTTCCTTACCTGGCAGCTGCCGGAGAACTTAAAACCAAACCTACCCAGCACAGTGTAAAAACCCTGATGGAAAGCGGGATAAAGGCCGATATAATCGTTTGTCGTACAGAACATGAGCTTTCTGATGATATCAGGAGGAAACTGGCGCTTTTTTGCAATGTGCGCCAGGAAGCAGTGATACAGTCTATAGATGCTTCCACCATTTACGATGTTCCGAATTTAATGCTCGAAGAAGGATTGGATACCGTAGTGCTTAAAAAACTCAACCTTTCTGATGAAGGAACTCCGGACCTGAAACGCTGGAACGAATTTCTGCAGCGCCATAAAAATCCTAAATATGAAATCAATATCGGGTTGATAGGAAAATATGTAGAACTTCAGGATAGTTATAAATCTATTTTAGAAGCATTTATTCATGCAGGTGCCGAAAACGAAGTTCGGGTAAATGTAGAAAGTATACATTCAGAATTCATCAACGAGAATACCATAAAGAATAAAATTGCCCACTTAGACGGCATCCTGGTAGCGCCGGGTTTTGGCGAACGGGGAATTGAAGGTAAGATCGATGC
>JBAVQO010000666.1:0-2580 GCA_049694135.1 Gillisia sp.
GATTTGGATACTGTGGAGACAGAAACCTGTAAAATCTTGGCGAGCTCTTTTAAGGTGATTTTTGATCTCATAAACCGTGCAAATTAAAATAAGCTCTAAAAATAACGAACATTTCGGAAAACACCCCTTCATTTGGGGAGTAAATTCTTACAATAACTGCTTTTTCGAAAATTTGCCCATAAAAAAAACCGGTCTTCTTGCGAAGACCGGTTTTTAATTCCTATAAAAGTCTAAATTTCTATTGAATGTCTCTGTATTCAAATTTTTGACCACCTACAGATATACCTACCATAGCTCCCGCTTTAGGCATTACTAATACAGCTCTACCATCGGTAAAATCTACCGCTTTAGATTTCCCCTGTTCTACAATCACAGCAGTAGCGTCTCCAGTAAGACGATAGTTTCCTTTTTTAAAGTCATCTAGTGCAGCTTGAGTATTGAAAATAATTGCTTCTCTAAAAGCCTGTCCTCCAATTTGAAGTCCTATATCAATTTGTCTTAATTCTGAATATCCTACAGCGCTTCCGTTTTGATATACAACTCCGTTTCCTGCAGCACCACCAAGAATATAAGCACCTTTCCCTACATTTGGAAAAATAACATATCCTTTGGCTCCATCAAATAATTGAGACAATTTGGAGTCATTTGCCACAAAAGCAGCTTTAGCTTTTTGAGCATCAGACATCAATTGTTGTTTGTCTGCAGTCTGTGCCACGTCGCTATTATTGTTGTTATCGTTCATCGACATGTCATCGTCGTCTGTTTGCGCCATTAAAGCTGTGCTAAAAAGCAACATGATGGCAAACAATACCGGTTGATAAGATTTAAATAATTTCATGATTTTTCTGTTTTTGGTTTAATTGTTCCACAAAAATATAGAACAGGCCTGGCGTGCGCTGTTAACCATGTGTTATTTCACTTGAAATTAGCGTTTGATTATAAAATATGTTAAAACCATTTCTCTACATCTAGCAGAGGCTTTAACTCTTTTTTCGGCCCCGCCATAAAGAAGGCATATCAGAAAGAGTTCATAAAATGAACTCATAAAAAAGACCGCTTTTTCCGCCGCATCTTTAAAAAGCCATCCGTATTCAGCCCAGAGTACATTTCCTGAAGTTGTAAACCGCCACCTTTTGAAGTAAGCTGCATCTCTATCAATTCTGCCGAAGTAAACCAAAAAAGACTTTTTTTGAACTCGTGGAAGGTGAACCGGAAAATACCGGTAATCTATTGTTTTTTTGCCCATCTATGACAATTGTCATAACAATCAAACTTGTAGATAGTTATTTTTGGAATACAAGAAATTTCCATTTCCAAAAGGAAGAAAATGACAAAGAAACCAAAGGCTCTTTTGCCGTTAATTATGGGTAAGTTATTTCGCCGAATTTCTTGTTTTTAGCATTAAAGTTCCCTCCAACGTTATTATTAAAAAATAGAAGACATGAAAAGAGCAGAAAACAAAGTAGTTGTTGTAACCGGAGGGGCCCTGGGAATCGGGCGGGAAACCTGCATTTTATTAGCCAAAGAAAAAGCAAAAGTTGCAGTAACAGATATTCTTGATCAGGCAGGCGAGGAATTGGTAGCCGAAATAAAAAAATCAGGTGGAGTCGCAAAATTCTGGCATCTCAATGTGTCCGATGAAAAGGAAGTTAAAAAAGTGTATGCCGAAGTAGTCGAAGAATTCGGCAGGCTTGATGCTACAGTTAACAATGCAGGTATTGCCGGGGTAGACAAACCAACGCACGAACTAACAGAAGAGGAATGGGATGCAGTTATGAATATAAATGTCAAAGGAGTCTTTTTCTGTACTAAGCATGCGATTCCACATATGCAGAAATCGGGCGGAGGAAGTGTTGTCAACCTCTCCTCAATTTACGGAATTGTCGGTGCCGGGGATATTCCTCATTATCATGCTTCCAAGGGAGCTGTTAGATTAATGGCCAAAAACGATGCGCTGATTTATGCTAAAGATAAAATAAGAGTTAACTCTGTACATCCGGGGTTCATCTGGACTCCACTGGTGGAAGAGTTTGGTAAAAATGTTCCGGATTTTAGAAAGAATCTTGATGAGCTTCATCCTATTGGTCACATTGGTGAACCTATAGATATCGCTTATGGAATACTTTATCTTGTTTCTGATGAATCCAAATTTATGACCGGCAGTGAGTTAGTCATAGATGGCGGATATACCTGCAAATAAAGCGCGTTCACCACAACAAGTATCCTCCGCTTAGATGCTTTCATAAAAAAACCTTGATAATCATAAGATTAACAAGGTTTTGTTTTTAGCTATTTCCGTTCCAGTAGCCTCGCCAAGAATCGAACTATCTTCGGAGAACCCTTTATTTAATGGGTCTTCTCTGGACTTATATGCTTTGTGTTGACGATCTGTGAACTCTTATAATTAATTTGAACATTCATCTTATCAAATTTAATCCTTTTACATTAAATCTAATATTTAAAAAAATGCAACTCCGGTTTTTAAAAAATATTTTCTAACCGTTAAATCAATTTTTTCTCTTCCAATGACTTCCTAATTTCTGTATTATTTTCCCAAAACCGGTCCTTAATTTTTTGTAC
>JBAVQO010000667.1:0-6381 GCA_049694135.1 Gillisia sp.
TCTTTACATAGGTTTTTATCTTCCATAAAACGAGTTTTTTGTATAGCAAGAAGTAGTTTAAAAGGTAAAAACAAATTTGAAATAGTTCTTTCACTCGGTGAATAAATTATTTCAAGTGAAGTAACGCACGCGGTAGGTTTTAAGTAATTGATCTATTTTGGTTTCTGAGGAGACCCGTCGGTAAAACGTTATTTCGTTAGGAGCCATTTCAATATTTAATATATTGAAATGGCTTTTTTTTTATTGACTTAATCCTGGTTTTTCGAACTCTCTGAGTTATGATAAAATAAGTAAAAATGTTATCTTCGCACTAAAGGATACAAATATCCCACAATACATTTTTTTTTCATTTCTAACATTACCCAGAGCGAATGACGGGAGAGGTTTTAGCTACAAATTCTCTCATCTTCTCTGCGAAAAATAACAACATAATGTCAAAACCTAACAAAATCTATTATACCAAGACTGACGAAGCTCCAATGCTGGCAACTTATTCGCTGTTACCAATAATAAGAGCTTTTACAAAATCTTCAGAAATTGAAGTAGAATCTAAAGATATTTCGCTGGCAGGAAGGATTCTTGCTGTTTTTCCAGATTATCTTTCAGAAGAACAGAAAGTTCCGGATGCGCTGAAAGAATTGGGAGAATTGGTAAATAAGCCGGATACAAATATTATCAAACTTCCAAATATAAGCGCTTCTTCACCACAGTTAGAAGCAGCGATCAAAGAACTGCAGGAAAAAGGTTATGCATTGCCCAATTACCCTGATGAACCGAAGAACGAAAATGAAAAAGAAATAAAACTGCGGTACGACAAAGTTAAGGGTAGCGCAGTAAATCCCATACTTCGGGAAGGTAATTCCGACAGAAGAGCTCCAAAAGCAGTTAAAAATTACGCCAAAGAAAACCCGCACAGCATGGGGAAATGGAGCCCCGATTCCAAAACACATGTAGCCACAATGCAAAGCGGCGATTTTTTCCATAATGAAAAATCTGTCACCTTAAACTCCAACGATACGTTAAGAATAGAATTGGAAGAGGTTTCGGGTAATAAAAAGGTTTTAAAAGATAATCTTAAAGTTCTTGATGGAGAGATTATTGACGCCACTGTTATGAGCAAAAAGAAGCTCGTGAGTTTTCTAAAAGAGCAGATTAAAGATGCCAAAGACAAGAATGTGCTTTTTTCGCTTCACATGAAAGCGACAATGATGAAAGTTTCAGATCCTATTATTTTTGGGTTTGCTGTTAAAGCGTTTTTCGGCGATCTTTTTGATAAGTATGGTGACACTCTAAAAAAAGCAGGAGCCAACGTAAATAATGGGTTGGGCGATCTTCTTGCCGCCCTGCCGAATGTACCAGATGATCAAAGAAATGAAATAATAACTGCTATAGATAAAGGTTTTGAGAACGGACCGGCTGTTGCTATGGTAGACTCAGACAAAGGAATCACCAATCTGCACGTACCTAGCGATGTAATTATTGATGCTTCTATGCCTGCAATGATTAGAAATTCCGGAAAAATGTGGAATGCAAAAGGAGAAACGCAAGATACCAAAGCGGTTATTCCAGACAGCAGCTATGCTGGAATTTACCAGGCCACCATTGATTTCTGTAAAAAGAATGGGGCGTTTGACCCTACCACAATGGGAACGGTTCCCAACGTGGGACTTATGGCTCAAAAAGCCGAAGAATACGGAAGTCATGACAAAACCTTTCAGATAAATTCAGCAGGTACTGTTCGTGTAATCAATTCTGAAGGAAGTATTCTTTTGGAGCATAAAGTAGAGGAAGGTGATATCTGGAGAATGTGCCAGGTAAAGGATGCTCCCATCCAAAATTGGGTAAATCTTGCCGTGGGTCGTGCAAAATCTTCTGGAATGCCGGCAATTTTCTGGCTGGATAAAAACCGAAGCCACGATGCCGAAGTTATTAAAAAAGTAAAAAAATATCTGGCAGATCTGGACACTACGGGATTAGATATTCAAATTATGTCTCCTGTAGATGCTACGAATTATACTTTAAAAAGGGTTAAAGAAGGGAAAGACACGATTTCGGTAACGGGTAATGTTTTGCGGGATTACCTTACAGACCTTTTTCCTATCCTGGAATTAGGAACCAGTGCAAAAATGTTATCTATTGTTCCTCTTATGAAAGGAGGAGGCCTGTTTGAAACCGGTGCAGGAGGTTCTGCTCCCAAGCACATTCAGCAATTTTTAAAAGAAGGGCATCTTAGATGGGATTCTTTGGGAGAATTTTTGGCCCTGGCGGTTTCACTGGAATTCATGGGTGAAAAAATGAATAATAACAAAGCGATAGTACTTTCCAGGACTTTAGATGAGGCCACAGAACAGTTCCTTAAGAACAATCGTTCTCCTTCACGAAAAGTGAACGAACTCGATAACCGAGGCAGCCATTTTTATCTGGCATTATATTGGGCAGAAGCACTGGCAAATCAGGATGAGGACAAGGAATTGAAAAATTATTTCTCTGTGCTTTTCAAAAAATTAAACGAGAATAAAAATACCATTTTAGACGATCTTATTAAAGCCCAGGGACATCCGGTTGATATAGGCGGATATTACTATCCAAATGAAGAACTATGCAGTGCGGCTATGAGGCCCAGTAAGACCTTCAATTCGATTCTTGAATAAATTTTTGCAGTTGTAATAATACCATTATCGGGCCGGAATTTGCTCCGGCCCGATTACTTTTATAACGGTTATGAATCCCAAAGTTTCCATCATTATTCCCACTTTTAACAGAGCTTCCATTATTGGGGAAACCCTGGATTCGGTTAAAAATCAAATTTATCAAAATTGGGAGTGTATAATTGTTGATGATGGTTCTACCGATAATTCTGAAGAAGTTATAGCTTCCTTTCTAAAAGAGGATTCCAGATTCAGATTTTTCCATAGGTCTTCAGATGTAATAAAAGGAGCAGCCAGCTGCCGGAATATAGGATTAGACAAATCAACAGGAAAATACATCCAGTTCCTAGATTCCGATGATCTTATGGCTTCAAATAAATTAGAAGTCCAGGTCCCCGCTTTAGAAAATAACCTATCAAATAGTATTGCCACCTGTAAATGGGGAGGAAAAAAGCCTAAATGGAAAACCCCCAGGGTTTATGAAGGTCTTTCTTCATACAAAAACTTTTCTACTGCGTTAGATCTTTATAAAGAATTCGCCAATCGTTCTACTTATTTTCCTTTACATGTGTTTTTAATTCCCAAAGATTCTATTCTTAAAATAGGAAGATGGAACGAAATTCTTTCTGTAAATGATGACGGTGAATTTTTTACAAGGCTCCTTCTAAAATGTTCAAAAATAATTTTTTGCCCAAACACTTATGTGTTGTACCGTACAGGCGGTGGCAATAGAATTACAGGCACCGTGACCACTCCCATAGGATTAAAAAGTTATGTAGAGAGCTGGAATTTAATAAATCAGCATATTTACCATCAAACAGGAATCAGCAACCATATTCTTGTTCAACAGGCCAGGAAAGAAATGTATGATCGGCTGGTAAGGGAAGAGTCTGATTTGCAATTAGCTTATAAAGAATTCTTCAAAAACAACAGGTCTCAATCCTCTTATCTTTATCATAAAATTCTTTCTAAGATTCAGGATAAACTATGGGTAAGACATAAAAATGTGTAAAGTGTTGAACGGAAAGATCTTTTTTTTCGTTGGTGCATTGTAGTGTATATTTACACAAAATATTGCGTTGAAGATTTTATTGATATTTTTCTTTTTAAGCTGCACTTCGTTACTGGCTCAGAACAGTTATGTTTTAAACGGCACCATAAAAGATGCGGCTAATAATGAAACCTTACAGGGTGTTACGGTTTCCGTGCCCTCGTTGAATATTGGCACCGTAACCAACGAATATGGCTTTTACTCTTTAAAAATTCCCGAAGGGATTCATCAGGTTATTGTCTCTTACCTTGGATATGAACAATTAGCCGATTCCCTTTCCCTTTCTTCTAACAAAACCAAAGATTTTTTTCTATCGGAAAAGGCTGAAGATCTTGGTGAAGTAGTTATAAAACAAGATAAATCGAGGTTAAAGATCAAAGAACCGCAAATGAGTGTGAATGAATTGAGTATTAACACAATTCAACAAATGCCGGTGGTTTTTGGTGAAGTTGATGTAGTAAAGTCTTTACTCCTGCTTCCCGGCGTCTCTAATGCGGGAGAAGGTTCTTCCGGATACAACGTTCGTGGTGGTGCCGTAGGGCAAAACCTGATTTTGTTAGATGAAGCCACTATTTATAATGCTTCGCATTTATTCGGACTTTTTTCTGTCTTCAATCCAGATGCAATCAAAAATCTTAAATTGTATAAAGGGGGAATTCCCGCGAAATATGGTGGAAGGGTTTCTTCCGTGCTCGAAATTTATCAGAAAAACGGAAATAGTAAAGAGTTTGAAGGCAGCGGCGGTATTGGAGCCATCTCGAGCCGACTACTGCTTCAGGGGCCCGTTGTAAAGAATAAAGCCTCGTTTTTGGTAGGCGCCAGAAGCTCCTACGCTCATTTGTTTCTAAAGTTAACAGACAATCCGAATTCTGCCTATTTCTATGATTTGAATACAAAACTGAGTTACGATATCAATAAGAACAATAAAATTCTTTTCTCGGGATATTTCGGAAGAGATGTGTTTAACATCAGCGACAGCTTTAAAAACACTTACGGAAATGCCGTTTTTAACTTACGATGGAATCATACCCTTACTAATAATATCTTTACTAATTTGTCTCTTATCTATAGCGATTATTATTACGGATTAACGCTAAATTTTATTGAGTTTAACTGGAATAGTGGAATTAAAAATTTAAATGTAAAATATGATTTTGACCACTATATAAGTGATAATATTCAGCTTAATTACGGAACACAGAACACGTATTACTGGTTCAATCCTGGCGAAATCGAACCCAGCACCCCCACATCCGGAATTAATTCTAAAAATCTCACGAAGAAATATGCTTTCGAAAACGCCTTTTATCTTTCTGTAAAACAAAAATTCTCGTCCAGACTTTCTGCAGAATATGGACTTAGAATAAGCACTTTTTTACGTTTTGGACAGGATAGCCTGAATCTATACAAGAACGATCAGCCAGTGAAATTCAATGAAAAATACGGTATTTATCAAAAGGCAGAACCTACAGGAAGGGATTTTTTGCCATCAAACAAAATTGAAAAGTCATTTTTTAATCTAGAGCCACGATTATCCCTGTCTTACAGTTTCAATGATCACAGATCTTTGAAGTTCAGTTATAATCGAATGAGCCAGTATTTACATCTTATCACGAATTCCAGTTCTCCTACCCCTTTAGACGTATGGGCGCCCAGCGGCAAGTACATCCAACCTGAAGTTCTGGATCAGGGAGCCGTGGGATACTTTCAGAATTTTAAAGACGCGGAATATTCTCTTGAAACTGAAGGATTTTACAAGTTCATCCAGCATCGCATAGACTACATAGACGGTGCGAATTTAATTGCTAACAACGCGATAGAACAGGTAATACTTCCCGGTAAATCCCGCGCCTACGGGCTTGAATTTTTATTTAAAAAGAACAAAGGCCGATTTACCGGATGGCTCTCTTATACTCTTTCTAAATCTCAACAACTCACCCCAGGCAGAACGCCTTTAGAAACGGGAATAAACGAAGGAAAATGGTATAATACGGCGTATGACAAAACCCATGATTTATCTCTTACCGCAGGTTACACCTTGAATAAAAAATGGCAATTCAACACTAATTTTGTTTACCAGACAGGATTGCCCACCACCTATCCTACTGCCCAATACAATTATGAAAGTTTAACTATTCCGGTATATTCGCCGCGAAATAGCAATCGTTTAATATCTTATAACCGATTAGATATTTCAGCCACCTTCACTCCTAAACCCGAGAACATAAATAAGTACCATTCGTCCTGGAATTTCGGAATTTATAATCTTTACAACCGAAAAAATCCTGTTTCTTTGAGTTTCAGGAGAAATGCCGATACGGGCAGGAATGAAGCCGTAAGACTTTCCCTTTTTGGAATAATACCCTCTGTCACTTATAATTTCCATTTTTAAAATGAAGAAGCACTGTTTTTATCTGTTGATTTTAGTCGCTCTGAGTTTCTGCAGCTGCGAAGATGTGGTACAGGTAGATCTAACGCAGTCTCCTCCCCGATTGGTTGTTGAGGCTTCTATAAAATGGCAAAAAGGAACTTCGGGTAAAGACCAGTTTATTAAACTAAGTCTTACTGCTCCCTTTTTTCAAGATACAATTCCACCCGCTACCGGTGCCAAAGTCAAAGTATATAACGATGATGGCGAGGAATATTTTTTTACTGAAGTGGATCCTGGCATATATGTAAACC
>JBAVQO010000668.1:0-1835 GCA_049694135.1 Gillisia sp.
TATTACTATAAAAATAAAGAATATAAAAAAGCTGCCATATTTTATAAACAGGCACTAAAACGCGTAGTTACCACTTTACCAGACCAACGGAGATTAGAGAAAATGATTAGAAAGAGTGAACGAAAAATAAGATTTTATGACGAATGAAAAAGCTTCAAAAGCAGAAATAAAAAGAATTCAGTGGCTGGAGTTACAGAAACAACTTCTATATCTTCAGCGGAATTCGGTTTTTTATCAGGAGGTTTTTAGAAATAATGGGATTGATATAAGCAGGATTAAAAACTATTTAGATTTTAAAAGAATTCCCATTACCCGCAAAGAAGATCTTCAGCAACAAAACGAAAAGTTTTTGTGTGTTCCCAAAAGTGAAATTATAGATTATGTTACAACTTCGGGAACTTTGGGAGAACCGGTAAGCTTGGCGTTAAACGATCACGACCTGGAAAGACTGGCCACCAACGAAATGAATTCTTTTAAAATGGTGGGTGTGGAGCAAAGCGATACCGTACAAATCACCACTACCCTCGACCGGCGATTCATGGCCGGAATTGCCTATTTTTTGGGCCTTCGAAAACTGGGAGCGGCAGTGGTAAGAGCGGGCAGTGGAGTTCCTCAGCTTCAGTGGGATTCGATCGCGCGCTTTAAGCCGAAATTCCTGGTTGCAGTACCTTCATTCCTATTGAAAATGATTGAATACGCAGAAGCAAACAGCATTGCCATGGATTCAACCTCGGTTAAAGCCGTTATTTGTATAGGAGAACCCATAAGAAATAAAGAAAATGAGCTAAATGCCCTGGGTGCAAAAATTCATTCGAAATGGCAGGTGGAATTATTTTCCACTTATGCCTCTACCGAAATGGCTACCGCTTTTACAGAATGTAACCTGCATTGTGGAAATCATTTGCAACCCGATTTGATTTATACGGAAATTTTAAATGAAGAAGGGGAACCCGTTAAAGAAGGCGAAATAGGAGAATTAGTGTTTACAAGCCTTCAAACCCAAACGATGCCTCTGCTTCGTTTTGCGACCGGCGATATGCTCGCTTACACCAGCGAAAGTTGTGGATGCGGAAGAAATACGTTGAGATTAAGCCCCGTGATGGGTAGAAAACAGCAAATGATAAAGCTGAAGGGTACAAGCCTTTATCCGCAGCATATAATCAATGTCATGAATGAAAATCGGGAAGTTGCCGATTTTATAATTGAAGTAAGAACCGGGGAGCACAACCTGGACAAGATTCTCATTAAAATTCCTACCACAATTTCTGACGAAAAGCTGCACTTGTTGAAAGCTGATTTTCAGGGAAAACTCCAGGTTTTACCTGATTTCATTAAAGTGCCGGAACAGGAGATCCAGATGCTTAAATTCGATAAAAGCAAAAGAAAACCCTCGATATTTATTGATTTAAGAGTGCATTAATCGGCAACTTTCCTGCAGAGAAGGGCATTTTTCTTTCCGTCTGTGAGCGTGGTAAAAAAGATGTAATCTTTTCCACCCTCTTTTATTTTTAGCTCTTTTCGCAGCTGCGCTACAGATTTTGGAAAATTTCGAGTAGTAAAATTTGCCTTTTTTAAGTCCAGTTTTTTCTTCAGTTTGTTATTGAAAGGCAAAATGTCCATAATTTCAAAGCACCGGCCGGGGAAATCCCGGAGAACATCAGAAGTATATAAGTGGGAGTTTTCATGAAGTTTTGCGGTTGCAGTTTTTAGCGCCACCTCGTTAAATAAGCCACTTTTCATAATGGCGGGGTTGGGCTCAAACAAATATTTCTTTGGCAACGAATACTGCGGGGCAGGAGAGTTTTCGCTAAAAATCGCTTCAAATTTCTGCGTGT
>JBAVQO010000669.1:0-6715 GCA_049694135.1 Gillisia sp.
CTGAATATTGGGCTGAGTAACTCCAAATTTATCGATACGTTTGCGCAGTACTTCAAAAGCTGAATTAATAGATTCATCTACCTTGCCACGAATAACAGGTTCTACCTGTGCGTTAGTCATATCAAAATTGATGTCGTCGCTAAGGCTTTTGTTGGCGAAAATATCGGGCGAAGCTAATTTAGCATCGGGAATAGCATTGAACTTCTCGAAGAAAAGGTCTATAAAACTTTCCTGACTATCTTTTTGTGCTGCTTCCGCTTCATCCAAAGCCTGGTTAAAAGCCGGATCTTTAGAATGATTTGCCAATCCACGCAAGATATCTTTTACCGAGATCTGAAGAATTACGTTGATCCCTCCTTTTAAATCGAGCCCTTTGTTTAGCTCCTTATCTTTGGCAGTGTTATATGTAATGCCAGCAAAAATTTCGCTATTCCCGACAGAGTCCAGATAGCGGGTTTCTTCTTGATCTCTCTTAGCCGAATAATCCTGCACATCGGCAGATATTTTATTCTTGGCAAAGGTTTCGGCGTCGCTTTCTACGCTACCGGCAATAAATGTAAAAGCAAGTTGATATATACATACCAACCCAAATAAAATTGCAAAAATCCTGATCAGTCCTTTATTCTGCATTATTCCTTATGTTTAGGTCAATTTTTAAAACGGACAAATATAGGGCTTCAATAATCAAATCCCAATTATTTTTTTTTGAAAAATTTAACTTTTAAACACGAAAAAGACCGCAGAAAATGCGGCCTTTTCAATGCTAAAAATTGCTATTTGTTAAGCTGATATTTTTCTTAAATCTCCAGTAATCCGTTGGTTTTTCTTACTCCTTCGGCACTTTCTTTTAATTTACTGCTCTCTGCTTCATCAAGTTGTATTTCCACAATTTTTTCCATACCGTTTCTTCCGAGAATAACTGGCACTCCGATACAAAGATCGTTTAACCCGTATTCCCCTTCTAATAACGCAGAACAAGGGAACATTTTTTTCTGATCGCACAAAATGGCCTGCACTAATCCTGAAACAGCAGCACCGGGTGCGTACCATGCGCTGGTTCCTAATAATTTTGTAAGGGTTGCTCCTCCTACTTTGGTATCCTCGGCAACCTGGTTTAATCGGTCTTCATCTAAAAATGCCTTTACAGGAACACTGTTCCTGGTAGCCAGACGGGTAAGCGGAACCATTCCGGTATCGCTATGTCCGCCTATTACCATACCATCAACATCTGATGGAGGGCATTCCAAAGCTTCACTTAAGCGAAATTTGAATCGGGCACTATCAAGAGCTCCACCCATTCCTATAATTCTGTTTCTTGGAAGTTTGGTGGTTTTGTGTACCAGGTAGGTCATAGTATCCATAGGGTTACTCACTACTATAATTATGGTGTTGGGTGAATGTTTAATAAGGTTTGAAGAAACCTCTTTTACAATGTTGGCGTTAATTCCTATCAATTCTTCGCGAGTCATTCCTGGTTTTCGTGGAATCCCGCTCGTAATAACCACCACGTCACTGTCTGCGGTTTTAGAATAATCGTTTGTAGAACCCGTTATTTTGGTATCGAACCTGTTTAAAGTAGCGGTTTGCATTAAATCCATAGCCTTACCTTCGGCTACTCCTTCTTTGATATCCAACAATACAACTTCCGAAGCGAAATTTTTAATCGCGATATACTCTGCGCAACTGGCACCTACAGCACCAGCCCCAACGATGGTAACTTTCATTTTATATATTTTTAATGAATTATTAAATCTTTACGAAAATACAAATAATGATGCAGACAAGTAATAAGGAATGGTTAAATCCTGTTTAGAACTGATAATGTAAACCAAGATTGGCATTAAAGAAACTGCTGGCGGTTAACATCGTACTCACTTTAAAGCTGTCTCCGATATAATAATTGAACCCCAGGTCTCCTTTAAATTTTGCCTGAGTCTTACCAAAATCTTTTAAACCAACGTTTACAAGAGAAAGACCTATTCCTTCTCCTCCCATGCTATAACTGAAATCTGAGTTTACCAATCCTAATCCCGCGAATACTTCAAAATCATCATAACGTTTGGAACCCAAAACCTGCCCCAACCACAAATTAGCATCTACATTTACACGGTTAAGCATCACTATCTGCTCTACATTTATAGGAAGAAAAGCGTAATTGACTTTAAAATTCGTATAAGTAGCAACTACTGCGAACTGAAAATCATCATCATGAGGATGCTTATTAAAATACTGTGTGAGATTGTGTTTTAATCCGGCACCAAAAGTTCCAAATTCCACATCATCAATGGTCATCTGTGGCAAATACCGCACTGCAAAATCGGTTCCGTAAGGCAATCCAACCGCTAACTGAACAAAAGGATGAATTAAGGCACCCCGGTTAATTCCATCTATAGCATCAAGCTCTACCGGAATAGTTGTATTAGCAAAGTTAACTTCGCCAGTATACTGTACATCGGTAGTGCCGCCGTAAGCTGTTGGCACTAAAGCATTACTGCCTGTACTCACATTAAGAATAGAAAAATCGCTATTGGAAATTAATTTTTGTTTTTTATTGCTGGGAACAAAAAGAGCATTTCCCTGCACGGAAAAATCTATTTTCCATTTTCCCAATTCCTGTGCCGAGGTAAACCAACCGGAACTGGATTGAAAAGCAGCTCCTTCTGCGGCAGGAGAAGCAAAATTATCTGCTATAATTAACAAATCATTGGTCAACAGGTTTATATCTGCTTCCTGGGCCAATGATGTTTTTGAAAAAAGTGTAGCAAAAGCGGCAATAAGTAGGAGGTTCGTTTTCAAATTTTCTAATTTAGGTGGAACGTAAAATTAATAAAAAACGCACTACTGTTTGGATATAGAAAATTAATCTATACCAAAAACAGCTCAAAAATAAGTTAAATTATCCTTAATAAGGACGGGGTTTTTCCCCTTTGCAATCAGAGAACAACCATTTTTAAGCTGTTTTCTAAACATCTATGTTCGCGTACACAGCATTTTTCTCGATAAATTCACGCCTCGGCGGGACCTCATCTCCCATTAACATTGAGAAAATACGGTCAGCCTCTCCACTGTTATCAATATTTACCTGTCTTAATTTTCTGAATTCAGGATTCATGGTCGTGTCCCACAACTGTTCTGCGTTCATTTCTCCCAAACCTTTGTATCGCTGTATCTGCACACTTCCGTTAAAACTTGCCGCTACCTCATCTCGCTCTTTTTCGCTCCATGCGTATTGCTTTTTCTGACCCTTTTTCACCAAATACAAAGGAGGTGTTGCAATATAGATATGGCCATTTTCAATAAGCTCCTTCATATATCTGAAGAAAAATGTAAGAATCAGCGTTTCAATATGACTTCCATCTACATCGGCATCACACATAATTACGATTTTATGATAACGCAGTTTGGAAAGATTGAGAGCTTTACTATCTTCTTCGGTTCCGATAGTTACACCCAAGGCGGTGTAAATATTTTTTATCTCTTCATTGTCAAAAACGCGGTGGGTCATAGCTTTTTCCACGTTCAGAATTTTTCCCCGCAAGGGCAATATGGCCTGAAAATTACGATCTCTACCTTGTTTTGCGGTTCCTCCCGCAGAATCTCCCTCTACAAGATATACTTCACATTGTGCAGGGTCCTGTTCTGAACAGTCAGATAATTTCCCGGGTAAGCCCCCGATACTCATCACCGTTTTTCGCTGTACCATCTCACGGGCTTTCTTAGCCGCATGACGCGCCTGAGCCGCGAGAATTACTTTTTCTACAATAATTTTTGCATCGCCGGGATTTTCTTCAAGATAATTCTCCAGCATTTCTGAAACCGCCTGAGAAACAGCAGAAGTTACTTCACGGTTACCCAATTTAGTTTTAGTCTGTCCTTCAAATTGAGGCTCTCCAACTTTTACAGAAATAATTGCAGTAAGACCTTCTCTAAAGTCATCGCCGGTAATTTCGAATTTCAGCTTGTCCAGCATTCCGGAGGCATCGGCATATTTTTTAAGAGTAGTGGTTAAACCTCTCCTAAAACCTGAAAGATGTGTTCCGCCTTCATGGGTGTTGATATTGTTTACATAAGAATGAAGATTCTCGTTAAACGAAGTGTTGTAAACCATGGCAACTTCAACAGGAATATCATTCTTTTCGCCTTCCATAGAAATTACATTGGCGATAATAGGATCCCTGTTTCCATCCAGAAACTTTATAAACTCTTTTAAACCTTCATCTGAATAAAATTTTTCTGAAAGAGAAGATCCGTCTTCCTGAACCTCTCTTTCATCTGTAAGAATGATGGTTATTCCTTTATTCAGAAAAGATAATTCGCGCATTCTGCTGGCGAGGGTATCAAAACTGAAATCGGTAGTTTGCTGAAAAATGGTAGGATCCGGGGTGAATTTTACAATAGTCCCGCTCAAATCGGTTTCGCCTACAGATTTTACTGGATAAAGAGGCTTTCCTCTTTCGTATTCCTGTTCCCAAATCTGCCCATCACGATATACTGTTGCTTTAAGATGATCTGAAAGTGCGTTTACACAACTCACCCCAACTCCGTGCAAACCTCCTGAAACTTTATAGGAATCTTTATCGAATTTTCCTCCTGCTCCAATTTTGGTCATAACCACCTGAAGCGCAGAAACTCCTTCTTTTTTATGAAGATCTACAGGAATACCGCGACCGTTGTCTTCGGTAGTTACCGAACCATCTTTACCAATAGTTACTTTAATCCTGTCACAATGGCCGGCAAGAGCCTCATCGATAGAATTATCTACCACTTCGTACACCAGGTGATGCAAACCTCTTACCCCGGTATCTCCAATATACATGGAAGGCCGCATGCGCACATGCTCCATTCCTTCCAACGCCTGAATACTATCTGCTGAATATAGATTTTTCTTCGCTTCTTCGCTCATATATAATTCTGTTAAATTTGGTCAATCTCAATAACAGACAAATATAACAAAACCCTTGTTGTTATTAGCGTGAAGCAAAAATGAAAGGCTTTAAGTTATTAACAATTTGTGTAAAAAATCCCTTCCTTTTCAAGAAACCTTTTTAAGTTTTGCAGGAATCGCAGACTCCTCCTTTTTGGCAACATGCGAGGTATTAGCCCGCCCGCTTGGATCCAGATCTTTTTGCCATTTTGGGATCCATCTTTTTACCGATTTTGCAGCACTTTCCTGAGGATAAAATTCATGAAAAATCTCTCTGTAAAAGTATGCTTCTTTGGTAGCAGGAGTATTGACAGGATATTTTAAATGCGCGGCTTCCATTTGCAGGTTACTTACCTGAGAAGTGGCATATTCAATCAAACTGTCGATCCAACTGTAACCCACACCATCACTAAACTGTTCTTTTTGCCTCCAAAGGATCTTTGCGGGTAAAAAAGGATCTTCGGGCGTATCAAAGGCTTTTCTGAGAATATATTTTTCGATTCCGTCGTGATGCGAAGGCATTTTGAATTTCGCCTCCATCTCCATGGCGGTTTTCAAGAATTCTTTATCCAAAAATGGCACTCTTGCCTCCAGACCGTGAGCCATGGTAGATTTATCGGCCCGCAGGCAATCTGCTGTAGAGAGACGTTTAACCCTTCGGATGGTCTCCTCCTGAAATTCCTTTTCTGAAGGTGCATTTTTAAAATAAAGATATCCCCCAAAAATTTCGTCAGCTCCTTCCCCAGATAGCACCACTTTTATGCCTCTGTCTGTAATTCCTTTAGAAAGAAAATACATAGGCGTACTCGCTCTTATTGAGGTAACATCGTAAGTTTCCAGATGCCAGACAAGTTTTTTAAGAATGTCTATACCTTCTTCAATACTGAAATATAGTTCATGATGAATGGTTCCTAAAAAATCTGCTACTTTTTTTGCCGCTTTTAAATCGGGCGCATCAGCATCTAATCCTATGGAAAAAGAATGGAGTTTTTTTCCCTGTTCCTTTAGAATTCTGGCGGCGATAGAGGAAGTTAAACTGGAATCCAAACCGCCGCTTAAAAGAACCCCCAGAGGAACATCGGCCATAAGTCGCTTTTTTGTAGCGGCGATCAGGGACTTTCTTATTTTTAAAATATCGCCATCCTCTTTACATTTGTCGGCTGTATACCAATCGGGTTTATAATATTGCACAAATCCGGTGGTGGGCGTGTAATAATGCCCGGGAGGAAACGCCTGGAAACTTACACATGAATCGGCCAAAACCTTCATTTCGCTGGCAAACCAAAGAGCCCCATCTTCATCTTCACCGTAATACAGCGGTTTCACCCCAATAGGATCACGACCGGCAATAAAGTCTTTTCCACGGCTAACCACGAAGGCAAAATCCCCGTCGAGCATGTTTAGGAATCCATAGCCGTATTTTTCATATAGATGAACAATAACTTCAGAATCGCTAGTAGTTCTAAAGGTATGCCCTTTAAGTTCGTGATCTTTTAAAGACTGATAATTATAGATTTCCCCGTTATGGATCATCCAGGCTTCTGAAGTTCCCTGGATGGGTTGCTTTCCGGTCTTCACATCCATGATAGCCAGGCGTTCATGACACAGAATGGTTCCTTCGGGAGATTTATAAAAACTGCTCTCATCGGGACCACGATGCGCCATTCTTTTTGACAAAGCTAAAATCTCCTTTTCTGAAGTTTCTTTTCCTATAACTGCAAGTATTCCACACATAATATTGATTTTTAATACGAACCAAATATTAGGTTTAAATGTATTAATGAAAAGTAT
>JBAVQO010000670.1:0-2051 GCA_049694135.1 Gillisia sp.
CCCCATGGGCTGTTTTCAAAATTATCTACTGCCTGTTCATAGGCATTTTCTTCAATTTCCAGGGCATCAATAATTTCAGCATCACTGCGTTGGGCGAGCATTAAAGCAATAAGTCCGGTGCCGGTGCCAATATCGAGAATAGAATTTACAGTTTCATCAATATGGGTCCACGCTCCAAGTAAAACCCCGTCTGTACCAATTTTCATGGCACATCGATCCTGGGAAATACTGAATTGCTTAAACTTAAAGAGCGTAGCCATTCTGAATTTTTAATTTTAAACTCCGAACTCCAAACTTCTAAAGATAAAGCTCAACGAGGCCTTCGGGAGTTTTAACGGTAATGGTCTTAGCGGGTTTATCTACTTTTTGAATAAATTCGTCGTTTATGGGGATAAGGATCTGTTTTCCATCTTTTTCAATCTCAAAAAGAGATTGGGATGAAGAGTCATTCACGCCGGTAATTTTTCCTATTTCTCCTAATCGTGTATCCTTTACCGTAAAACCTATTATCTCGTGGAAATAGAATTTATCGCCTTCCAGTTCGGGAAGGAGAGATAATGGCAGATAAGTATCGCATTTAAGAATATCTTCTGCGTCCTCCTCGGTATCTACATCTTCAAATTTTACGCGAAGCAGGGAAGAGCGTTGCAGCGAACTTTTTTCAATAAAAAATGGAATCAGATTATCGTTGTAATCAACGAAAACTGATTCCATTTCTGTGTAGGATTCAGGATCATCGGTATCTAATTTTATTAGTACCTCTCCTTTAAAACTAAATTTACTAACGATTTTTCCTAAATAGAAACATTCTTCTTTAGTCATCGTTAATTGAAATTTAAGCGTCTTTTTTCTCCTGGGTTTCTGCTTGTTCAGCAGTTTTAGCATCTACCTGCTCTTCTGCCTGTGCTTCTACGTTTCCCGGTTCTACGGCAGCAGGGGTTTCTTCAGCTTTGGCTGCAGCTTCTTCAGCCGCTAATGCTTCAGCAGCAGCAGATTCGCGTTTAGCGTTTGCTTCTTTTTCGGCATCTAAAGCTTTTTTACGAGCCGCTTCCTGTTCTTTGCTAAGACCTTCTTTTTTAGAATTGATCTTGTTATCTTTTTCTTCCAACCAGGCCTGGAATTTTTCTTCCGCCTGCTCTTCAGTCAAAGCGCCTTTTCTAACACCACCGGCGAGGTGATTTTTAAGAAGAGCACCTTTGTAAGAAAGGATAGCACGCGCAGTATCTGTGGGCTGCGCCCCGTTTTGTAACCATCTTACCGCTCCGTCTACATCTAGATCGATGGTTGCAGGATTGGTATTGGGATTGTAGATTCCTATTTTTTCAAGGTATTTACCATCTCTTTTTGCACGCGCATCTGCGGCAATAATCCAATAAAAAGGTTTCCCTTTTTTACCGTGTCTTTGTAATCTTATTTTTACAGGCATAAAAATTAATTTGTGAGGTTCTCGACCTCGATTATTAATAAGTGTGCAAAGATACTACAAATTATTTTTTATACCATTTTAATTTCTTCAATTTAACGGGATTGAATTCTGGATCTTTTCTTTTATCTCCTTCACGCACTTTTTTAATTATCATTAAGAATTATGTTCTGGTTTTAAACCTTCTGTGTTAAAAGCAGTTAATTAGGTGCTAAACCCTGTTAACATAAGGGTTTATGGGAATAATACAACGTATCTTTATTTTATAACACGAACTTTAAAAACATAACGCTATGAAATATTCAGAAGAAGTTGCAGAAAAGCTTAATAACCTATTGACAAAGAATTACGACTCGGAGAAAGGTTATAAGCTTGCCAGTGAGAACGCGAAAAGCTCCAGGTTGAAATCATTTTTCGATAAAAAAGCCCGGGAGCGATATGATTTTGGACATCAGCTTAAGTCTGAAATAGCAGATTTTGGAGAGTCTCCAGATAAAGGTTCCAGTCTAAAGGCCGATGCGCACAGAGGCTGGATGAATATTAAGTCTGCCCTGTCTTTAGAAACCGATGAGGCTATTTTAGAGGAAGCCGTAAGAGGAGAAAAGGCTGCAGTAGACGAGTATAACGA
>JBAVQO010000671.1:0-6243 GCA_049694135.1 Gillisia sp.
GTTTCACACTCCTAATTTTCGGGGAATTGCAAAACTAATGGATTCCTTAGGTTAAAATGTTAAGAAATTCTTAAAACTAGAGTTTTTTAATCTGTGAAGCCTGCACCCATCCTTCAGAACCATTTGCGAGCTTAATCTCCGTCCACCCCTGAAAACTGCTCGTCACCTCTACCTTGGTGCCTTCATGCAGGGTAAAAGCCTCGTCTGATCGGGCATTTGGTTCGCTGCGAACAGGGACTTCCTTCGAAAAGACAATAGCGTAAAGATTATTATCTATAGTACTTTTTTGATGAAAGGCAAAGACTGTCGAAAAAATGGCAAGAACCAAAGCTAAAATCGAGACAGAAAAAAATATACGTTTTTGTCTTGGCACAATACTGAAGTAGTACAGCAGAAAAACAATTCCGAAGATAAAACAGCAAATTATTGCACTCCAAGCCCAGCCATTGTATCCCCACACGCCGATAATGTTATTGAACATTTTACTCACGCCCGATTCCGGTACCGATTTTATATCATCAATCACCATATTCTGCGCGAACGCGAGGTTGTTCTGAATATCGGCATCCCCGGGTTTTAACTGTAGTGCTTTTTCATAATAATAGACACTTTGCGCTATATGATTGGTTTTATAATTAGCGTTGGCAAGGTTATAATACAAAGCCGCAGAGGTTTCACCATTTTTCAGGATCTGCGTGTAATCTTCTATAGCCGATTTGTAATCTCCCTGGTTATAGGCATTGTTGGCTTTATTAAACAAAGAGTCATTCTGCGCCAAAACCGGCACACAAAAAAATAGTATTAGAAATGTGAGGTTTTTCATAACTATAATTGTTTATCTAAGGCCGAGATTACTCGTGCCGCTTTTTCATAATCCTGCTGCATTTCAACATTCGAAGAAGGGGTATATCTGGCGAACTCACAACTTTCTACCAATGAAATAAATTCGGCCGTAGTCTCCTGATTTACCTTTTTTTCCGAGAGAAGGTTTCGAATTCTTTCCTTGCTCATCTCGCTGGTCTGAATATGCAATTTTGCCTTCAAATAATTATGAAGAGCCTTCTCCAGGGCGATATAAAACGCCTTTTGATCGCCGAGATTTTTCCGGGCTTCTGAAAGATATTTCCGGGCGAGTTTATTCGCCTTTTTAATCCGGTTTCCGGTTACATCATTGGCCATTTCTTCGCGTTTTTTTCCAAAGAAGATTCCTACCAGAATAATTAAAAAAGGTGCCGACAGCAACAGCCAAAATAACCAGCTACCCAAAAAAGGCGACGAATTTATAGAATGCAGGTTCGTTTTTAATTTAATATACCTGAATTGTTTTGCGGTATCTCCTATTTCCTGCTTGTTTACAGATGCAGGACCAGAAGGCATTTTAGCACCCGCCGGGGCCTTATCCACGTTCAGAATAATCGAATCGCTGTGAATGGTGTTATAAGTGCCCGACTCCGGATTAAAGTAAGAGAAGGAAACCGAAGGAATGGGAAATTTCCCCTTTTGCGTGGGAACTACCGTGTAATTATCGGTTACACTTCCGTGTGTTCCTGTAAGATCTGTGCTAACATTCTCCGAGCGTTCCGGCTCATATTGTTCAAGAGAAGAAGGCATTTCCACCTTCGGCAGATCAAAAAGTTTAAGGTTTCCATTGCCATTGACTTTTACCTTCAAACTTAGAGATTCGGTAGCCGCGAGATGCGTTTTACTTGGGCTGACCTCAAAATCGAATTTTCCCACCGCTCCCGAAAAATCGTCAGGTTTTCCTGCTTCGGGTAAGGGTTTTACATCGATGGTTTTTTTGCCTGCAGCCACTGTCTTATCTACCGTAGTATAAAGTCTTCCGCCAAAAATATCCCTGCGATTGCTGGGAACATCAACCGAAATAGACAAGGTTAAAGGTTCGATTTCCAGCTTTCCTGTTTTTTGAGGATAAAGAATAGTTTTTCTAAGCACCACATACCTGTACGGCTCCCCATCGTAAGTTCCCTGCTCTATTTTTAGCTGTCTGATATCTATGTTCTGGCTCCAGAAATCGGCAAACACAGGACTGTCCATTTCCCTCCAGTTGCTTACACTCACCTGCGGACTTACATACAGCTTATAAACCACAGTGATTGCCTGGTTTAGATAGGGATGGTCATTAGAGATCTCTGCAACCAAATGAAGATTTTCTGAAGCAACAAAATCGGAGTTATCGCCATCTTTCGGTTTATCTACCGCGGCAGTTACCTCTACCTGTACCGGGGTGGTTTTATAGATTTTTCCGTCGATCGTGATCTCCGCCTGCCCGATTGTAAATTTTCCCCGGGCTGTGGGCGCTAAAAAATAGCTGTAGGTTTTAGAATAGGACCTTTTGCCGTTTATCCAGCTATTGCTCACGGCCTGATTCGGGCCTCCAACTACTGTAAAACCTTTAAAAGAAGGCGGATTAAAATCATCGCCATCCTGATTCATTTCAAAATCCACGCGTAAACGTTCGTTTACTCCAAGTTTGTTTTTACTAACGTTGGCTTCGAATTTTACCTGGGCGATACCAGCCCCGGAAATTGCCATAAAAAACATTAGTATTAAAATCTTTAATTTCATTCCTATTACAATAGAATCTGTTTTATAATTATAATATTTTTACCTCTCCTTCGGAGAGGCCGGAAGTGTTTTTAATCACTTCCGGGTGAGGATTTTACCAGTCTTTGTCGGTTTTTGTCTTTGCTCCTTTTACTTTATGGGCATTAATCTTATCCTGCACCTTCTTTTCTTCATTATTCATAGCTTCCAGGAGACTTTTTATTTGTTGGGGTGATAACTGTCCTTTTTGTTGCTGTCCTTGTTGTGGCTGCTGTGGAGGTTGTTTTTCCTTGTCTTTTCCATTTTCCCCCTGCTGTTTTTTCTGGTCTTTAGGCTGACCTTTGTCATCGGGCTTTTCAGGTTTCTTTTGGGAATCGTCCTTTTTGTCGCCGCCCTGGTCCTGCTTTTTATTATCTCCCTGCTGCTTATCCTTTTTGTTTTGGTCTCCCTTATTTTTCTTATCCTGATCTTTCTTATTCTTATCCTTGTTTTGATCCTGATTTTTATTGTTGCCTCCGCCTTTATTATTTTTCTTTTGCTGTTCGAGCATCTTCTTGGCCAGGGCAAGATTATAACGTGTCTGGTCGTCGGTAGGATCATTCCGAAGCGCATCTTCATAAGCCTTTACAGCTTCCTGATACTTTTTTTGTTCCATATATGAATTTCCGAGGTTGTGAAAAACCTTATGTTTTTTTTCTTTAGAGTCGGCAACTTTGGCGGCCTGTTTGTATCTGTTTGTAGCCTCCGAGGGTTTTTCTTTGGAATAGTACATATTGGCCATGTTGTACGGCGCCGATACGGTTGCGGGATTTTTGGAAATTGCCTCTCGGTAACTGGCTTCCGCTGATGGAAAATCGTTCTCTCCTAATTGCTTTTCGGCATTCTGAAGCAGTTTATTCGTCTCTTTCGCGGTTTTCTTCGGAATTTTATCGGGTACATTTTGCGCCTGTAGATTCGAGCAGGCTATAAGCGCCAAAACCCCCAGAACCCAGGAAAAACAGCTCTTAAAATATTGTTTTTTTATCATCATATTATCTTTTTCGTTCGTTGAAGAGATTCAGTTTTTTGACCCAACCGGTTTTTCTTTCCAACAAAAATATATCCAGTATTAAAAATAGCATACCTAAAGCCAAAAACCATTGATATTGCGATTTATAATCGGCAAACTTCTTGGTTTCAAATTCTGCTTTATTTGAATTTTTCAAAATTTCTTTTACGTGATCTATCACGTTAGAGGTAACATTGCCCGAAATATAATCCCCGTTACCCGCGGCCGCTATTTTCTTCAAAGTTGCTTCGTCTAACTTAGTGATCACAGTTTCCCCATTCTGATCTTTTTTATAGGCAACCTGATGATCGCCTTCTTCCAGAGGAATCGGTCCTCCCTGCGCAGTTCCCACGCCTACGGTATAAATATGAATTCCCTGCTTGGCCGCTTCTTCAGAAATGGCTTCCAATTCTCCCTGATGATCTTCGCCATCGCTTATAACAAACAGCAATTTGCTCGCCTTATCTTCATCATCAAAATAAGTGGTAGCCATTTGTATGGCTTCATTTATGGCAGTTCCCTGCGAAGAAACCATATCGGTATTCATGGCCTGGAGAAACATTTTTGCCGCAGAATAATCTGTGGTTATAGGCAACTGCGGAAAGGCACTTCCCGCATATGCAATAATTCCTACCCGATCGCTCGCCAGGTTATTTATAATTTGCGTAACCAGTTGTTTCGATTTCTCAAGCCTGCTGGGTGCCACATCTCTGGCATCCATACTCTTGGAAACGTCTATGGCAAAAACGATATCTACTCCTTCCCGTTTTACGGTTTCCATCTTGGTGCCCATCTTTGGATTGACCAACGCAAGAATAAAACACGCCAAAGCCAGCATAAGCACTACAAATTTCAAACCAGACTTGAATCCAGATTTATCGGGTGTTAATTCCTTTAGCATCTCGGGAGTTGCAAAAGCTCGTTGCTTTCTTTTTTTCCAGAACAGCAAGCCCAGATACACCAATACCAGAAGAGGAATAATAACCAATAACCAGAAATATTTCGGTTCTTCTAAAATATACATGTATTGCGTTTGTATTTGTTAAATAAAACTCCGGAAAACCGTGTACCGAAGCAATAATTCAAGAAGAAGTAAAATGCCGGCTGCAAGCAGCAATGGCCTGTATTCATCCTGATAGTTATAATATTTGAATTCTTCGACTTTGGTCTTCTCCAGACTGTCTATTTCTTTATAGATGGATTCCAGTTTTTGATTGTTGGTCGCTCTGAAATATTTTCCACCTGTGGCTTTGGCTATTCCCTGAAGCAATTTCTCGTCGATCTCCACCGGCACATTTCCATATTGAAACTGCCCGCTGGGGGTAATCGCGACAGGAGAAAGCGCCATCCCGTTACTTCCCATCCCAATAGTGTAAACTTTTATGCCGTATTCTGCCGCCAGTTCACTGGCAATTTTTGGATCTATAAAGCCGGCATTATTTACCCCGTCTGTCAGCAGAATAATCACCTTGCTTTTTGCCTTGCTGTCTTTTAATCGGTTTACGGCGGTAGCCAGGCCCATCCCAATTGCTGTTCCGCTTTCCAGAACGGTATTGTACTGGATATTTTCAAGAGAATTTAGTACCACGGCTTTGTCACTCGTTATTGGGGTAAGGGTAAAACTTTCTCCCGCATACTGTACAAGCCCAATCCTGTCTGCAGGGCGGTCTTTAATAAATTCGGCAGCTACCTTTTTTAAGGCTTCCAGCCGATTTGGCTTTAGATCGCGGGCCAGCATACTTGCCGATACGTCTATAGAAAGCACAATATCGATCCCGCTGCTGGAGCTGCTTCTTTTGGAAACATCGGTGGTTCTTGGTCTTGCCATGGCGGTAATTACCAAAGCCAGTGCAAGTAAGCGCAGGATGAAGAGGCCATGCCGAAGGGTAGGCAATATACTTTTTTTCATCCTAAACCCGCCTAAGCTGGAAATTCGCAATTCTGCCTGCTGCCGATTTCGTTTCCAAACATACCAGGCTATTATGACCGGAAGTAATAGTAACAACCAGAAAACCTGCGGATCTTCAAATGTGAATTTATCGAACATTAGCTTGAAGCATTTTCAAATTCTACCGAATTAATTACCCGGCTCTGGATCTCATCCAGGTATTTATCATTAGCATTATAAATAACCATTATCTGCTGAAATCCTCCATTTTGAGCAAAATTAAGAATGGCATATTCCTTTTTCTCGATTTTACCAGATTCGGGATCCTTGAGATCCATAGTTCCATACACTTTTATTCCATCTATTCCATGAATAGTAGTAAAATCTTCATGTTTGGACACGATGTTCTTCGCTCCCTTGCTCACCAGCGAATTGTAAACTTCATCTACCGATTTGTCCAGATCGAATTTATTGTTCTGCGGAAGTTTCATCGTCTTCAAAGACACAAAAAGCTCACCGCTAAGACTGCCGGATTTAAAAGTCTCTCCACCAGATGTTAGTGGTGCTACCGAATCGTTTTCTTCGACACGTTTTAAAACTTTAGGAGTGGCAATTAACACTGCGGGGTCTCCATAATCACTGCTTATCCACTCTCCCTTTAGAAGTTCTTTGGAATTGCTTCCAAACACGAGATCATTAAAATAATCTACACCTTTAAAAGAAATCAACGCTGTTATACCAA